>JAEWUY010000091.1 GCA_023396795.1 Bacillota bacterium
GGACAATATACAATGTACATCGACTTAGTCGATGAAAAATTCGCACTTAATTCAACAACCCAAGAACGAGAACCGATTATGGATAATGTTGAGGCGATGTTTGCTATTATAAGAACAAAAAAACTCACCCCACCTATCTTATAAACATAATAAAAACTATTATTGGACATCGCTGAATTTTGGAGAGGAAAAAAAGAATGCTACAAAAAGTCACAAAATATGATGTTATGAGAACTATAAAAGTAAGCTTTGAAGACGGCAAGGCATATCGCTATAATTGCATATTTAAAGTGGATGTTGGCAACATTGTCTATGTCGAAGGAAAACGAAGCGGCAGTATCGGAAGGGTTGTGGAAATTTTTGATGTTCTCGACATGAGTTCTTATATGCTTAGAGTTGTATCTGTGTGGATTGAAGTAGAGGAAGATAAGGTGAACGCCCCACCCACAAGTCTTCAGGAAGCTGTCAAAAATATGCGCCCCATTTCCTTTAAAGACAACAATAAAAAAATACAGGTTAAATTTGAAAACGGTACTAAACTCTTTTATTTATGCGATTTTATAGTTCGTGTTGGCGATATTGTTTTTGTTGAAGGCAAACTTGCAGATCAGCCCGCAGAAGTTGTTGGCGTTTTTAATCAATGGCCAGACACCCACGAAGATTTAGAAATGTATTTAACAGTCACTTCCGCCTTTTCTTTGAATCCGGGCTTTGCTGAAAAAGGGCTGAAATTTGCCACTTTTTTTGATGGAGAGACAACCGCTGAGATATTTGACAGCGACAAAACCCAGGAAAGTTATAAAATACCTTCCACGATTCGTGGCATGAAAGTTAAATCCATTGATGGAAACGCTTTTAGAGGAAATACAAATCTAAAGAGAGTCGTTATTGAAGAAGGAATTTCCTCAATTTCTGGCTTCTATTCCTGCACATCCCTGACCAGCATCACCATTCCAAAAAGCGTTACAACAATTAGCTACGGAGCGTTCTGTGAATGTGCCTCTCTCACCAGCATCACCATTCCCGACAATGTCACATTCATCGGTGATTATGCTTTTAAAGCTTGTGCCTCTCTCACCAGCATCATCCTCCCCAAGGCCGTCAAATCCATTGGCCCACACGCTTTTGAAGCTTGTGTCTCTCTAACTAATGTCGCCATTCCCAACGGCCTTAAATCCATTGGCCCACATGCTTTTGAAGGCTGCACTTCTCTTACTAATATCGATATCCCTAGCAGTGTGGAATCCATAGATGAACATGCGTTTGATAATTGTACTGCTCTAACCAGCATTACCATACCTAATAGTGTTACTAAATTTAATGGCATCTTTGGTTGTACTTCTCTCACCAGCATTACTCTTCCCAATAGTATCGCTATAGTGGGTGGCTTTTCTGGTTGTACTTCTCTCACCAGCATTACTCTTCCAAACGCCTTATCCGAAATTCCAACTGATTGTTTTTATGGATGTGAAAAGTTAGAAAGTATTATTTTGCCCTCTGGAATAAGCATCATCGGAACGAGAGCCTTTAAAGGCTGTAAGTCGATTAAGCATCTCGACCTTGGCGATAATGTTAAAACAATAAAAATTAGCAAATACGGAGGGGCATTCGAAGATTGTACTTCATTAGAAACGATTTCTTTAGGCAAGAGTGAAGTAGAAATCAAAAAAGTTCATCTTCAGGGTTGTACAAATTTTAAAGGCGTTAAATATAGTTTAGAGAATGACAAATTTTTAACAATTGATGGCGGTATTTTTAACAAGAAAGGCACGATTTTAGCACGTTTTAATCAAATTGATGGCGTTAAAGAATATGCAATTCCGAAAAAAGTTGTAAAAATTAAAGACTTTGCCTTTGAAAATTGTTTGCTTTCTAAAGTCGTTATGCATGAGAAAATTATTAAAATCGGGGTGTCTGTTTTTAGAAATTGCCAAAATTTGCAATCGATAATTCTTTCGACAAGCCTTACTGAAATACCCGAAGATACTTTTTCTGACTGCCTCTCCCTGACCAGCATCACCATTCCAAATAGCGTTTCCAAAATAGGCGAAAACGCCTTTAGCAATTGCCCATTGTTAACCATTTACTATACAGGTGATTCAATTCCAATAGGATGGGATCAAAAATGGAATCCCGACAATTGCCCAGTGGTTTTTATTGGACAAAAATGACCCCCATAATAATGCAGTTTTTGATTCGATGCTGATTTATTACCCTTATGGAGGAAAACAAGAATGTCAGATAGAAAGATTACGATTAAAGAGTTCGAACAATTAGCGTCTGTTTTTAACAAAAGAAAAAAGGTTCGTAATGTTCACGATATAATTATTAATCCCTACTATTATGATCTTGTGACGACCGAGTTTGATGACTACTTCACTTTAAGTGTGGAGTCTAGTTCGCTTGAAGCCATCATTGCGATTCGTGAATACTTGATTAAAGAAAAAGTTTACGTTCTAACGAGTGTCGATAATTTTGGTTCGGAGAAACTAGGTACAACACTTGATAGTTTGAATTTTAAACGACCAATCGCGGAACTTGGAGAAACGATTGACATTCTTTTTGGTGAACAAGACTATCCAGAAATCAGACAATCGCAAGAGGGCTTTTATTTTTTAATCGTTCCGCTTTCAGAAAAGGCTCATAATTTTTATGAGTTTGTTCAACTATATTTAGAAAAGATTGAAGGAATAGCCGTTCGACACAAGGCGTCGATTTATTTTGAAGCAGAACAACTGGACGGGCATCTTAAAGGGGGACTTCATTTAGATGATGGTAGAGGCAATAAAAAATTTGAAATCAATGTTTATGTTGACTGTTCTAATGTACGAACGATGTATATATCGGCCGCTATGATATATCGTGTTTCAGACAATCAAGAAGAGTTTGACAAATGCGGTGCTACGTTGTTATTTGATGACGAACGACCCTTTGCTAAAGATATCGAAGAGAAAAATAATTTAAAAGACAAGAAGCCGTCAAAAGACGCGATAAACGTACGAAAAAGAAATTAATTCTTGTTCGCGATATCTTTTCTAGTTCCATCAATAAAATTTAGCATTATTATTGAAATGTCTAAAAATATTTGGCAACTAATATGAAATCAATTTTGAAATCTATTAAGTCTTTCGATTGGAGATTGTGGCTTGTTTTATGTGTCATATTATTAATTCCGGCTCTTTACCAAACGGTTCGCATTTTCTTTTTAGGCGATATTCCTGCTGATTGGGGCGTTAATATTGCTTCGCAACTAGCTTGGGTCAATTTACTATATGAGGTTATTCAAGAAGCTTTCATTTTGCCTCTCTTCTTTTTGCTTGGGCAAGCCGTTAGCAATAAAGAAGAATTAGAAAACCGAACAAGGACAGGAATTATTGTCTCGGGAAGCGCCTACTTTTTTCTTTCGATAATCATTGTTATTTTTGCTCGGCCTCTTTGCCAATTTATGGCAAGTGATCCAAATTCTCTTGATGCGACAGTCAACTATATTCGTCTTGAGTCGATTGCTTCCACAATTTCGATTATCGCTAAGTTCGTAACTGTTCTTCTAGTTACACTAAAAAAGGAAAAGTATATGTATGTTCTGTTGGTTGTTCAGACACTACTCTCCATTGTGCTTGACACATTTCTTATTAGCGGTCTACCTTTTTCTGCGCATTTAGGCGTAATTGGTATTGCAATTGCCAATATTATTACCTCCATAGTTCTTGTCGCATTAGCTTTTTGGATGTTATTTAAAGAAGATATAAATATTTTTAGAAAGAGAAAACTCAATTTTAGCTGGCTTAAAGAATACGGAAAAATTGGTTTATGGTCTGGTTTAGAATCTCTAGTTCGTAACATAGCTTTTATGCTAATGATTTCCCGATTAGTAAACGTTATTTCTGAACAAGGAAATTATTGGGTTGCTAACAATTTTATATGGACATGGCTTCTTCTTCCGGCTACGGCACTTTATGATGTTATCAAAAGAGAAACGGCTGCGGATAAAGATAACATCCGCACAAAAACATTAGGATACTTAGTTTTAACAACCATCTTTTCTATTGTTTGGTTTTTGTTCATACCTTTATGGCAACCGTTTCTTCGCTATGTCATGAATGTCCATGATTATGAAACCGTTATGTATATTGTCTTAGTGCAAAGTGCCTTTTATGTTGTATATATGTATAACTGCATCTTTGATGGAACAATATATGGAAGAGGAAAAACCATATATATGTTTGTGCAGTCTGTACTTATAAATTGTGTTTACTATGTAATTATGTTCATCCTATGGATGACTGGTCATTTCCAACCCAGTTTGCTTTCGATTTCATTAATGTTTGGAATCGGAATGGCGCTCGACTTAATTCCAACGATTGGCTGCTATATTTATCTTCTTAAAAAAGAAAAAGTTAGCATTCAATGGAAACTATAATGACTATTTTATTTATTTGGTTAATTGAACTATCCAGTCAGGCAATTCTGATACTTCTAAGTATTTAGACTCGAGGTAAGAACGCCCACCATGAAAGTCAGTTCCATAGGATAGTAATAAATTGCTTTTATTTGCGATTGTAATGATATAGTCACGCATTTCTTGATTATATGGTTGGTAATAGCCTTCAAGACCATCAATTCCAAGAATAAGTAAATAAGGAATTAACTCGTCAGCAATTTCCTTGCTTACTCTTATTTTCATATTGTCTTCGATAATATCAAACGGATGAGCTAGAAAGGCTAATCCTCCACAATCATGAACCATCTTTATCATTTCTTTAGGACCACAAAAGAAAGCCCGTCTATTTTTAGCCTTGCTAACGATGCTAGCTATTGCTTCCCAAGGATTAG
>JAEWUY010000030.1 GCA_023396795.1 Bacillota bacterium
CAATGGCAGACACGTGATGACATGGAAAAAGAAGGTTATAGTGCCGTCAGCGAAAAATGGAATAAGGATATCGAAGAAACAATTAAAATTGCCAAGACTAAATGGATCGACGATGATAAAAAATAGCGATAAAATCATTCTTTTTAAACAATATTTAGACAAAAATTTTCCTAGTGCTAAATGCGCATTGAACTATTCGAAAGATTATGAACTAGTAATAGCTGTTGTTTTAAGCGCACAAACAACCGATAAAGCTGTCAATCTTGTAACGCCAATTTTGTTTGAACATTTTAACAGTCTCGAAAAACTTCAAAATGCTCCGCTTGAGTTAATTGAAAACGATATTCGTTCGATTGGTTTATATCGAAATAAGGCACGTAGCATAAAAGGTATCGCTGCCATGCTGATTAGTGAGTTTGATGGTGTTGTACCTTCAAATAGCCGTAGTTTAATGCGCTTACCTGGCGTCGGTAATAAAACCCGCAACGTCATTCAAGCCGAGTTATTTAATATTCCATCAATAGCGGTGGATACTCACGTTGAACGAATTTCGAAACGTCTCGGTCTTGCCAAGGAAAAAGATACTCCCGATCAGGTCGAAACGAGACTTCGAAAATTACTTAAACCTAAAGATTATATTAAGACAAATCATCAAATAATTATTTTTGGACGACAAGTATGTCACGCCCGCAATCCCAAATGTCCCGTTTGTGAAATGCGCTCAATTTGTCAATATTTTCAAAAAAGAGAATTAGAAATATAGTGAATCGACTACTTCTAGGTAAAAAAGGCGCGGAATAAAGCCTTTTTTGATTAAATGTCCGTTATTTTTTATATCTTCATATGGAATGGATTTACGTTTTTCGCCACCGAAAGCCAGGATAACAAAACTTGCGTCGAGCAAATAAGTTTCATCACGAGTTTCAAAACGAATAATGAAAAAGGCTATTCCGCCATGTTTAAGAACTCTTTGCAAATGTTTTATTTGATGGATGGTAATGTTACTTAAAGGAAAAGAAGTCCGCAATTTTGTGCTTTTTGCCTCAAAATCGATGTACTTACCCCGATAGGCACCATTATAGTCGGTTGTCGATTGTTTTTCGAAATAGGCGTCGGTAATTTTGGCCCCTTTTGAGTAATCAACTTTGACAACATTAATGGGGGTCGGTCTTTTTGTGATGACCGCTATTTCTTTATCAATGTAGTATTGATTCGAAATATTTATGTCTTCCTCAAGATTCATTCCACGATTAGCGCTTGAAAAAGAACGCGGTAATTTCTTCGCACTTCGTTTGATAACTTTTGGCGCAGAGCCGGCAGGGTAATGGATCATCGTTAACTCACGTATTCTTGAATCATTTCTTCGAATTGTTCGGGTGTAACCGATTCGCCTTTCGCTAATTGATTTATAAGCTTAGGGAGTGGAGAAGGTAAGTTTTTGGCTTTGCATAAAACCTTTTTGTATTCCTCTGCTAGTAAATGAGGATTTTTGTACATTGCATCATATAATTTGGCAAGATTACGAGCATCATCCAACGGGTCATGTTTTGTTCCATCAAATTCAATACCAAAGATTTTTAAGGAGTTATCTAGTGATAAAGAATTACCCTTTTCGTCTTTGATGTATTGGCTGATGAAGGCTGCCATATCTAAATAATTGTTTTTAATAAATTTAGCTTCATCTTTATTGGCATCGAGATTATAACTAACGGATTGACTAATGATTCGCAAGTCATGATTGCCAAAGGTTATAAATAAAGACTTAGAATAAGCCCTTCCCACGTATTTTTTCATTTCTTCCATGGCTTTGCGAAAAGAGATGCCTTCACTTTTCATCATTTCGTTGGTAATTCCCGTTAACTGAACAACAACTTTTCCAACATGATTTTTCGCTAAGACAATTCTTTTAAAACCTGGAAACGTTTTTTTAATCGTCCCTTCTTTGGACAAAACAACATGAACAGCGCCGATGGCAATCATTTCATGAGAAAATTGTGTTCCTTCTAAATCAAGGAAGACGAGATGACGGCGGCCGCGAATTGCTTTTTTTAACTCTTTCATAGAATTCGCAAATAGTATAGCACCACAGGAGTAATTAGCATAGTGCAAAAGCGAAGAATTACTTGTGATTTAAATTGTAAATACATCCCTTCTTTAATATAATTAAAAAAAGAGGAAGATATCATGGATTTCAAATTCAATCTCACGTCCAAAGCCATCCTGAACAAGACCTTTTCAAAAAACGTTAAAGGTTATGAGCCTTTGGAAATTGATAGCTTCCTTGATCAAGTCATTGCCGATTATCGCCTTTTTGAAAAAGCTCTCTTTGATCGCGACGAATATATTGCTGATCTGGAGACTTTAATTAAAAAGCATCGTGACCAAATTTCGAGTTTGGAAATCGATAACGCCAAATATCGCAAACGGCTTGAAAACATTAAAGATGAGGGCAAAGTTTCAATGCAAAATGTCGAATATTTACGAAGAATCGATATTTTAGAAAAAGAATTGTATCGCATTGGCGTTGACCCATCTAAACTTAAATAGCACCGACCTCGGTAACTACTGGTTTTTACCAGAGGAAAGTCCATGCTCGCACTGGCTGTGATGCCAGTAGTGATTGCGCTAGCGGAAAAAATAACGCTAGGTATGCGGGAGCGCATAA
>JAEWUY010000060.1 GCA_023396795.1 Bacillota bacterium
GGAATGGGCGATCTTCTTGGGGCGGTTCTTTATGATACCAGCTCCTCGTCTTTCATCATTAAAACAATCGGCACGAACATTGCTTTAAATGGGCTTTTCCTCGGCCTTGGCTCTTATTTATTTTCGCGTAAAGATTTAAAATAATTATTTTTCACGTCGTAATGACATTTTATAGTGGGGGATATTCGCATCAAGGAATTCATCCCCCTCTTTTTTAAAGCCTAGTTTTTCGTAAAAACCTAAAGCTTGTGTTTGAGCATCAAGAATGAAAGTGACCGGACAAAGCTTAGCCGCCAGCATATCCATTAAAAATTGAAGAGCGATTTTTGCATAACCAAAGTTCCGATATGGTTTAAGCATCGCAATACGCGATAGATGAACAACTTGATGCGGTTCAATATCATAACGGACCGTGCCGATCGCTTCGTTTTCTTTATAAATTAAGAGATGCGTTTGACCTTGGTCAGTGCCATTAAATTCATCTTGTGGTGGAACATCTTGTTCGATTAAGAAGACATCGCTTCGAATTTTAACCATAGTTAAGGCATCATCTTTAGTGATAACGGGTTTTAAAGATAAAGATGTTCCTTCGATTTTATAAAAAACTTCTTTTCCCCATAAATCTTCTTGCTCATAGTTAGAAAGCATTGTTAAAAAATTATCTTTTGCGTCAGGATATTCTTTATAAATATTTGCTAAAAGATTTTTTATATCTTGACGTTTGGTTAATCCGTCACTTGGACAAGGAGACTCCAAGACTGGCATTTTTTCTTCCTTAGCGCAGCGAATAATATCGCTTTCTCTGGTCAAAATTAAGGGACGAATAAAGTCAATATTCGCCTTTTTCAGGTGCATTTTTGGTGAAAAAGTGGCAACCCTTCCGCCGAAAATCCCATTAAGAAAAAGCGTTTCAATGGCATCCTCAGCGTGATGGGCAAATGCTACTTTATGATAGCCGAGTTCCTGGGCAACTTTATTAATGGCCGCTTTTTTCATTCTTGAACAAATCGAGCAGGGAAGATGAGCGTGATTGTGTTTTTGGGCTTGTAAAATCGGATAAACGTTTTTTGCATCAGCGACATGCAGTTTTAGGCCTAAAGAAGCCACAAATTGTTTGAGTGGTTCAGGATTAAAACTCGGAAATCCAAGATCAAGAATTACAGGGATTATTTCAAAATCAGAATTGGCAAATTTACGATACAAATTCAAAGCATAAAGAAGCACTAATGAATCTTTGCCTCCCGATACACCCACGACAATATGGTCTCCGTTATTAATTAACGAAAAAGACGTGTCGGCATGACGGATGGAAGCTAGTACTTTTCGAATTGCGCGCATTTGTTTCCCCTAACTAATCAAGTTAGATTATAATGTTTAGCATGGAAAGTGTGAAACAAAAAAGCGGAATCTTTTTAATTGATAAAAACGTTGGTCCGACATCCCGTCAAGTTGTTAATAGTGTTTCTTACCTCCTTCATAATAAAAAAGTAGGACACGTAGGAACGCTTGATCCTTTTGCCTCTGGTTTGCTTATTCTGACGATTAATCACGGGACAAAGATTGGGGCATATCTTGAAGCCCTCGATAAAACTTATGTAGCCACAATCAAGCTTGGAGAAAAAACAAATACCGGAGATTTAACCGGAGAAATAATTGATAGAAAAGTATGGCAAAACTCCCTCCTTTTAAATGACATTAAAGCAATAATGGCGTCTTTTATTGGAAAAAGAACGCAAATCCCTCCAATGTTTAGCGCCCTTAAACGCGATGGAAAGCCGCTCTATAAGTACGCTCGCGAAGGCAAGATTTTAGAACGCCAGCCACGGAATATTGAGATTTTTGAGATGCGCTTGTTAAGTCTTGAAAATGATATGCTTACTTTTTCAACACGTGTTAGTAAGGGCACATATGTTCGTACTCTTGCCGAAGAAATAGCAGAAGCACTAGGAACAGTTGGCCATCTTATTTCTCTACGTCGCGTCGCAATTGGGACTTTTAAAGTTGCAAATGCATTACAAGTTTCTGATTTAAGTTTTGAAAATATTATTCCCATTACGCAAGCCTTGATGCACATTAAACAAATTGAAGTTAAAGAAGATGTCGTCGCTGATATTAAAAACGGTAAATCTTTGCGTCTTAATTGCGACAACGATATTGTCCTTCTACTATGTCAAAATGTTCCGTTAGCGTTATATGAAAAACGCGATGATGGTTTATACTATTCTCGTCGAGGTTTATTTCAGTGAAAACAATCTTACTTGACTTAGATCATCTGGTCCCATTTGAAGGTAAAACAAGCCTTTGCTTAGGTAATTTTGATGGTATGCATATTGGTCATCAAAAAGTGATTACCGAAGCAGTCATAAATAGTTCGGGTGATGTCGCTGTTTTGACTTTTGACGCTCCGCTTGGAACGTTAATCGCATCACGCAAAGCCAAGCAAGTTTTAACTTCGGTCAGTGATCGTTTTCGCCTTTTACATCGTCTAGGAGCAACTTACCTTCTTGTCTTACATCTTGAATCGCGGCTTTTGCAAATGAGTGCTGAACAATTTATTGACAAAGTATTAAAGGTACTTAATGTCGATGAGTTATATGTTGGCGAAGATTTTCGTTTTGGAAAAGACCGCCACGGAAATATTGAGCTTCTCAAAAAAAATTTCAAAGTGCATGTTATTCCGTTACTTGATGTCGAACACCGCAAAGTTTCTTCTTCGGAAATAATCGATTATCTAAAAAAAGGAAATATTTCCAAGGCGAATGAGCTTCTCGGTCGCAACTATCAAATGCATGGTGCGATTGTTGAAGGATTGCATAACGGCCAGACGATTGGCTTTCCGACTGCTAATTTGAAACTGAGTGCCCCTTACGTCATTCCAAAGTTTGGTGTTTATAAAACAATTTGCTATATCGATGGTTTTCCGCATCTATCTTTAACCAATATAGGTATACATCCAACTATTCAACAACTCGACATACCATCAATTGAAGTTCACATTCCTAACTATGAAGGCAATGATTACGGAAAAACAATGTACTTAGAATTTATTAGTTTTTTACGTCCTGAAAAACACTTCTCATCAATTGAAGAATTAAAGCAGCAAATTAACGAGGATATCGCTACGATTAAACCATAAAAGAAATTCTATTTGCATTCTTATTTCATTAACTATATATTTATATATGCGACTTGGTCGATGGGTAGTGAGTCTCCGACGCTACGCGCTGATCAAGCTAAGTAAAAAGAAGGAGGAAAACGACATGGCTACATCTAAAGAAAGAGTGGCAGAAATCATCAAAGAATATGGCAAAAACGCCAATGATTCTGGTTCACCGGCCGTCCAAATTGCCTTGCTCACCGAACAAATTATTAGTTTAACTGGGCATCTAAAAGCAAACAAAAAGGACCATCATTCCCGCAGAGGCTTGTTAATTGCTGTCGGCAAACGTAGAAGTCTACTCGACTATCTAAACCGTACCGACCGTGACGCTTACATTAAGCTCATCAATAGTCTCGGCATTCGTAAATAGTCTAATGAAGTTAAACCGCGATATAATTCGCGGTTTTTTCTTTGCTATTTCATATTACTTATTAATATGATGTGCTATAATTAACAACTGTTAAATGAAATGAGGAAAAAAGAAATGAAGAAAACATTCGAATTAGAATTCGAAGGAAGAAAGCTCACCGTTGAAACTGGTGAACTCGCAAAACAAGCCGACGGCGCTGTGCTCGTCCGCTATGGCGATACTGTCGTCTTATCGACCGCTGTCGCCAGCAAAGAACCAAAGGATAGTGACTTCTTCCCACTAACAATTGGTTATGAAGAAAAACAATATGCTGTCGGTAAAATCCCGGGATCCTTCTTAAGAAGAGAAGGGCGGCCAAGCGAACATGCGACTTTAACAGCTCGCTTAATCGATCGCCCCATTCGCCCGATGTTTGCCGAAGGCTTTCGCAATGAAGTTCAAGTTGTTAACACGGTATTGAGCGTTGATTTAGATAACACCCCAGAAATGTCGGCGATGCTTGGTGCATCACTAGCGCTATCGATTAGCAATATTCCTTTTGATGGCCCAATCGCTGGAGTCCAAGTTGGCCGTGTCAATGGACAGCTTATTATTAACCCTTCTTTAGAAGAAAGTGAAAAATCAGACATTCATCTTTCTGTGGCTGGAACCAAAGATGCCATTAACATGGTTGAATCAGGAGCAGCTGAAGTTAGCGAAGACGATATGCTTGAGGCATTGATGTTTGGTCATCGGGCTATTATCAAATTATGTGAATTTCAAGAGAAGATTATGGC
>JAEWUY010000086.1 GCA_023396795.1 Bacillota bacterium
GTTTTGTCTAATGCTCTCGCGGTTTGTTATTTCGTTATCCGGTATTTTTGTGCCAAAATACTCTTCGATTTTCTTGCGATTGTCATTTTTTTCATCATGATCCGTTTCACCGGTAAAAAAGCCAAACTTGATCTCGGGGGCAGAAACGAGAATCTCTCTAAGACGATCGATTTGATCATTAACCAATGCGTTAAGCGGGAAAATAAATATGGCCCTGATGCCAGATTTGTTATTACCCTCATTAATCTCTCGCAAAATGTGATCAATAATCGGGTAAAGATAACATTCTGTCTTTCCTGAACCCGTGCCTGTCGAAATAACGACATTTCGACCAGCTTTAATCTTATTGATGGATTCCAATTGATGCAAATAAAGAGGCCGGTTTTTGTTCTCTTTGATTTTATTAATTTCCAAGAAGCGATTTGTAAAAATCTGCTGATTCACAAGATCCTGAATGCTCGAAGCGCACTCGAAAGGCAAAGTAGAGAGAAGATAAGGACCATTGTACAAAGTTGTTTCCATCTCTTTTAGCCTTAGGTAAAACAAGTCGCGATATTCCTGATCGCGAATAGTAAAGATCGAGCGCATATATTCAGAAAAACTTGCCTTGATTTTGGCAGTCTGATCCATAATGTTGTGCTTTTTCATAATGTGTCCTTAAAATCGATATATAATTTTTCAATCACTGGCATATTTTTTGCGTTGGGATGATCGGCATCCGCCGAAAAATGGATACACCGATCTCTATCGTTATATAATAGCCCATCTCCATCCATTGTAGTAATTTCTGCCCAAACTCCTTTACTAATGTCTTGGTCCTTTACTAAGATGATTAAATGCCCCAAACGTCGAAGTGAATCTTCTCGTTCGATTAATTGAGATAAGGCACCAACAAAGGCGATCTCGTTTTCTTCAAGATCGGGCTCATCATACTTTTTAATTATTCTTATGATGGGGCAATTGCTGAGAGTGACTTTGTAAGTATTTGTTTTATTAGCAAGGACTAGTTTATTAATTTTGAAGCGATGATCAACAAGATAATCAAGATCAACAAAAAAATAAGGTAATTCCGCCAGTGGCGTTTCGGTACCAAAAAGTTCATCAATTTCAAAAAGTTGTATTCGATAATTAACAAATGGATAAAGAGATGATGGGCGTGGATAAATTGTCTGTCCGGAGATGATGGCGCTTTCCCACAAAGGTTCAGAAATAAATCCCTTTTTGATGCGACATACAACTTTTTTATTAGAATCGAAGAAAAATAGAAATTCGTGTTTCTTGGTGATCTCATTATATGAAAGAACAGCCTTATTCGGGTCTATATAGGTGTAAAAATCAATAAAAATATAATTTCTAGAAACCTCGTTTTCGAAAGTCAAACGAATAAAAGGTATTTTAGCAAAATCATAGGAGGCAAGTGAAGATAAATAGTATTCAGTTTTCCATCCATTATCGCTGTGCGCAATTGGTTCGATTACTTGCTGCTGGTAATACCCATAATTGAAAATCAAGGAATTATAATTGCCACCAATAACAACAATTTTACCACCGCTTTTCTCTAAATGATCTCGCGTAAATCTTCCAAGGTGAGTTTGCCATTTTTCTCCATCTACCGAAAATGCGAAAATTTTTGGATTGACATAAAGATGCCCTTTAACTTCACCGATTCTTTTGTTAAATACAGCATAAACAGAATTTATAGAATAACTGCTGTGCCGATGGTCGCCAGTTGCAGTATGACAAGTAACTGTATATTTATCGTTATCCGAATTACTATACGCTTCGACATCGATCCTCGAATCATAAACAAAGGCAAATCGACTTTGAAGAATTGCTTTTTTGTTTTTTAAATGGTAGGCAAAAACATCATAAATGCCATTATTTAAATTTTCTAAAGAAAGCCGGAACTGATTAACACCATTGTCTTGTTTGGAAACGATAACAATATTAGGATTGGCGATTAATTTTTTGTTAATGACAAGACCAACTTCGGTTTCTAATGCTTCTGTTTCGACGATGATAGAGTATATTTTTTTGTAAATTCTAATTATATTGCCGCCACTAGAAAAAACGGCATCTTGAAATAATTCGCCTTCTAATCCGGGTTTTTGAACTTTGCAAAAAATATACTTTTCGCCATCAAATAAATAAGTTCTTAAGGGGTCAATCTCAACTTGAAAAACAAAGTAACCATTCTCTTTAAAGAGAAATTTCATAAATTCAGGTGATTCTTCTTTTGGTTTATAAACAAGGAGTGGACCCTTAAAGTTTGAACCGGGTTTAACTTCTTCCCCCCCGTTGGGGTCTATAAAAAGTATGCGCCGGAATAATTCCGATTTTGAGTCAAACAAAACCTCTCCACTTTCAATGTCTAGAATTTGGTAGTTAATATTATTAAAAATGTTCAGTGTCAAAGGAATAGTGTTCGAACGAACGATAAAGAAATCGCCGATCACATCATTATCGACTTCGACATCATAAGTGTTAAAAACTTTTCCGTTAAGAAAGAGACGCAAACGAATGTTATAGGCATTATTCATATCACTTATGCGGTGTTCTTTGCTTATCAATGTAAGTACGGCGTTTTTCGAAATAAATTTGTCCTTCCAAATTCCAGTTGGCCGCGAAGCTCGTGGTTTTCTTTCCAATTTTGTTTTCCATTCGTCAAATGCCACGGCATAAAATGGATGAATTTTCGGCTG
This sequence comes from Bacillota bacterium, assembly GCA_023396795.1. Classification (GTDB taxonomy): domain Bacteria; phylum Bacillota_I; class Bacilli_A; order RFN20; family CAG-826; genus UBA1424. The sequence continues at coordinate 2,703 of JAEWUY010000086.1, forward strand.
ATTTTCGATTAAGTAAGCATTGATTAATCCGATACACGTAAAGCCAATATTAACCAGTGATTCTAAATTGGTGTTTTTAGCTATGTTTAATTGAGTAAAGCGCGAAAGTTTGTATGTTTTGCCTTTAATAATAAGCTCATCTTCGGCTTCGTTGTAGACTCTTCGCTCTTGCATATATTCGAAAGTAGAGGACAGCTCATTTTTTACCGTTTTTTCATCGACATCAAGTTGCAAATACAAGTTCTTTTCATAAATGGCATAGCAAAAATCAAAGAAACCAGGTAACCAAAAGTAAGGTACTACCGATATTGCCAAAAGCGTACCCACATATCTAAAGGATGTCCGACCATAAAATCCTGGATCAAACTCAGTTATTATCGCGATAATGCTTTTCTTAATCTTGTTTCTATCACTACCCACGCTATCAAACACATCAATAATTTGATCCCATGTGCCACCACCCTCGTAGTCTCGCATAGCAACAAATACTAAAAAAAGAAAAATTTTAGCTCTAATTTGGCGTGTGGCGAAATTTAAATCGACTTTTGAAATATTTTCGCGGGCAAAGTTTTTAAAAAAATCTTCAAACTCGCGATTGCCATAATATTTAATTAATTCGATTGCAATGCTTTTCTTAGCTAAGAATAAATCAGCAATCCTGTCTATTTCTGCAACAAAATTCACTATCTATTGCTCCTTTAATAAAATAGAAAGGGGATGGTCTATATTTATATAGAAAAATCAGATCAACGGTTCTAAAAAACTAAATAAATTATAACATAATATGACAGTCGTAACAAAAGTAAACTAGTTAAATCAACGATGTTCTTTTCAAGTGTTTGGGTTCGTTTGATGGCTTGATTAATAAACAATCATTATTTATTAGCGCCAAAAAATTCAATTATTTATGGATAAATGCAACCATTTTATCGGTCGCTTGTAATAATTCCAAGAAGGATCCCACTTGGTTTTGTTGGATTCAATATATGCAAAAATAGTCAAAGAATCGCAGTTTCGAAAAGCACCAGAACCGATTTTAACCACTGAGAAAGGAATTAGAAACGACACTAGCGATTTGCAACCATCGAAGGCCGAATCTCCAATGTTTATTAACCCTTCCCATACTTTTATTTCTTGGAGAGCAAAACATCCTTGAAAAGCTTGGTTGCCGATTGTTGTAAGGCTTGCCGGCATTATAAGCTTCTCAAGAGAACAGCAATTCTTAAAGGCTCCGTTTTGGATTTCTTTTATGAAATCGGGAATCACAACATTCTTTAGTGAAGAACAACCTTCAAAAGCATACCATTTGATGCTTTCGACTCCCTCTGGTATCGTTAATTCTTTTAGAGATTTACATCCGCGAAAAGAACTTTCCCCGATAAACATTATGCTTCTTGGCAAAATAAGTGACTTTAAAGAAACGCAACCATCAAAAGCGTGAATGCCAATATAGGAATTGCCTTCAGGGATATTAATGTTTTCTAGTTTGGAACAATTCATAAAAGTCCAGCCGCCGAAATATTGAAGACTGATTGGCATTTTTATTTTAGTGATATACTTACAATTTGCAAAAGCATGGCTTTTGATTGTTTTAATATTGTCAGGGATATTACAATCGCCGCTATTTGTTTTCAAACATAAAACGACACTATTTGCTTGTTTATCAATCAATAATCCATTATCCATAGCGAACTTTATATTATTTAAATCAATCTCGATTGATTCTATTTTTGCGCATTCTTTGAAAACATCATCTCCGATAAATAACAAACTGGCAGGTAGTTTAATTTTCTCTAAAGTCTCGCAACCGGAGAAAGCCTCAGAATATATTTTTTTAATACCCTCTGGCAAAACAATCGATTTTAAAGATTTGCATCCATCTAATAGCTGAACAGAAATGGTATTAATCTTTGGGGGCAAGGTAATGATTGATAGTCGGCTACAAGAAGCAAATGCCCGGGCTTGAATATTTGTGACACTTTTGGGAATTAATATTGAGCGCAAAGAAGAACAGTATTCAAAGGCCCCGTATTTAATTGTTTTTACCGTGTCAGGAATAATGACTTCTTGAAGAGATTTGCATGAAGAAAAGGCGAATTCGCCAATAACGGCAACCATATGCCCTTTGACCTCGCGCGGTATTTCAATTATTGTTAACGTATTTTTTACTTTGAAATTAATTTGCACTAATTCAAGATCCGCGGATTCATTGTCCTGAATTTTGAATTTGATATCAGAGAACCAAAATTCTTTGTTCGCGATCTTCTTCAGTGACATCTTTTTATTATTTATGCTCCCGGTTTCTTCTTCTACTAGCATTTTAGTTGGCTTGTTCTTAACAAAAGAACGTGCGATTTGGCGTGCTGAAATTAATTCTTCTTCAGTTACGATCGCAAGCGATTTCCGAACGGCGGAAAAAGAACCTTCAATATCTTCTTTTTTAAATAGTAGAGATACAACTTTCATAAATGGACGGTTGTCAACGAAATCATAAACTTCGATAACTTCGCCTTCGAGGCCTTCTTTTTTTCCTTCGACATAGGCAATACAACCGACTTCAACGACAAAATCGCAGTTATAACGATATGATGTCCCATCTATAAACATAATCTCCACAGTTTTGGTTTCTGCAATTTCAGTAATTAGTTTAGACATTTATATGCGCTTCTTTATTAAATTTAATAAAAATATGAAGATTCAATCTCAATAGCCACATTAGTATCTATAACGATGTTTTTGATCGAGTAGCACACTACATCTACATTTGATAAATCCATAAACAATTCTTCGGCATTTCCAATTAGTTCATCATCAATCATATAGATAAAAAAATCTTCTTCGCTGATTGTTGGTTTTATTCTGCGATCGCAAGCGAAACGATAGGAATCCAATCTTTTTTCATTTTGCAATAGTTCTTTAATGCGTTTAAGATAAGTTTCAGAGTTGAAATTTGGAATTTTTTTGCCAAGATAAATCACTAAAGATTCGCAAAAATTTAATTTCCCGGTTGTAGAAGCTTTGTAGTTAGGAAAATCTATAATGCTATCCAAAAAAATCTCCTTGCGGGCTTCTTCCATGCCCACATTGTTCTTTTTGGAGTAATCGCGGGCTTCTTCTTCTAATTCTTTGTCGCTTTGTTTATTGCCACCTAAAAAATCACTATCTTTAGAAACGAGAGAAAAACTATGGCTTGAACTTGAGTTTGTTTCAAAAACTCCATAGCGGATTACCTGAATCATCAAATACCTCCTTTTTTGAGAACAAAACGAATGATTGTTGCAAGGTTGATTAATCAAACGAGGCAGAGACAAATAATGAATTGTTTTCTCTGCTTGCACGCCACCATTAGAAATCAAGGTTTTGTTGGTGTTTTAAAATTTGTCTTTTCTTAACGATGCCGTTGCCGATTTTTACTTCGCATATTCTCTTTTACCTGTCGCGAATCAAATCATTCTCAAGGACTAGAATCTGTTTTTTGAGGTCATCTATTTCTTTTTGATATTGTGCTTTTTGATTAGCAACTTTCCTGTTTGTCTGATTGATCTTGCTTCTTAGATATTCAATTCTCTCGCCCCGATCCTTTTTTTCTTTAAATGCAAAAAGGCCAAGGTTACTGAGTAATGACGTTTCCTTTGCGATTTCCAATTTAATTTCAGCAATTTCACCATTCAAATTATATTCAGCCATTTTCTTTTGCGCTTCTTCGATTGATGTTTTTAGGGAGGCAAGTTCGTTTTTGATCTCAGCTTTTTCTTCTGGGTGAACTAGCCAATATTCAAAGATTCGTTTTTGCTTCTCGAGTTCAGCGACTTTGGCTTCTTCAGCAAGGCGCTTGTCTTTTATAGCTTGATTTTCGGCCTTAACCTTTTTGGCAAGAGCTTCAAGCTCGATTTTTTTCTTATTTCTTCTTTCCTTGCTTTCATCGTCTAATCCGATGTCTTCGGTAACGTAACTGCTATACCGATAGTATCTATGAGGATATGACGAATTAAGAATTCGATCGTTAAAAACCACAAGGTTACGATAATATATCTCGTTTTGTATACCTCCATATTTTGCAAATTCTTCAGCAGCCCGAATAAGGTTTGATTCGCTTTTCCAAAGATCATTCATAGCGTCGCTATTCGGTCCATAATTCTCCCACCTGTCCAAAATTACTTTATCGGCGCGAAATAGAACAGACTGAACTTTATGTGATACCAGCGTTATCATATATGGAAAGGAGAGTTTGGTTTTTTCGCTAATGCGATAGATATAGTCACGGTGGGCAATCGAAGTAACAATAAAAGGGTCGACGAAAGAGGCATATGATGGATGGTTTATAACATTGTCTTCTAGTTCACTTAAAGCCACGATAGCTTGCTCTCCTATCGTTAATTCAACATAATAAGTGAAATCCCATTCAAGCTCCGGGGCAATGATAGCAAGACAATCATTAAAATTTGAAATGGTCGAATATACATCCCTTTTTTCAATAGAAGACAAAAGGCGGAAAAAACTTGAATTATGAAAGAAATCGTATTCGTCGATAATATTGTAGTTCTCAATAAATTCGGCGTCGAATATTTTACCGCAAACTCTGCACATGTATTTAAAATTTTCAATCGCATAAATGCAGCCTCCACATTCCTTGCACTTAAATAATTCAATCTTCATTCTCATACCCTTCTTTCATTGTCTACCTAGCATATTTAATAGTTAAATAACGCCTATTGTTTTGCTATTTTGTGCACCAATCATTAAAATAAATCAATTTTTCATGATTTTGTATTTAAATTATCTAAATCTGGAGTTTTAAACATAATTTAAACATCGCTTTTAACCTTCGTGTCCCCATTTCACAAATGGATTTCCGTTGCTTTTTTTACCTCGCCAAATGATATCCCATCCTGCGGGCTGATACGAAGATTGACAGTACACCATTTTGGTGCTTTCGAAGGCGTTCATTCCGATGCCTTCTACAGATGAAGGAATAATGATGTTGTCTAAATTATTACATAGTTTAAAGGCTTCATTGCCAATTGAAACAAGCGAAGAAGGTAGCTCCACAGCTGAAAGACGACTTTTACCCAAAAATGCTCGATGATATATTGCTGTAACGGGATAGCCTTCGATAGAATCAGGAATTGTCAATGTATCTACATTGGCATGATCTCCCAAAATACGTATTTCTATTTGCCCGTATCGCTTATATTTTTCATATATTAATCCGGAATTTTGTATAGAAGAAGGCTCAACGTCAAACGAAGGTACCGCCCTATGGCCTTCTCGCGAGATGGGTTTGGTTTGGTATGATGATCTTTTTTCTTTATTGTCTGTTGCGTTATTATTTATTAAAGCTTCGCCGTTCTTTGCTACCAATGGCAAGTTGTTAATAATCCAATTGTTAATCACCTTGGGTGTTTGTGCTCGTAAATCATCATCCAATAAGGAACTTATAACATAGATTTCATTAATAAGCGTCGACCCATTTGCATTTGTACATTTCGTTAATATCTTGACAAGAGCCAAGATAACGGAGGTTAACGATGCATCAAAGGTTTCTTTTTTATAGACAAAAAAATCTAGAGGCAAAGGTTCGACTTCATACGATGCGACATTGCGGGCGGCGGCAAGCACAACCATGATAAGCTTACTATTTTCATAAGAAAGCATATTTTTTTTATCCTTAATTCGCATGACCTGCATGACCATTTGAAGAAACAGAAACTCGAAATCTTCTATATTTCTTGAACCGGGCCCGGTTGTCTTGCTAAAAATTTCTTTCATGGCATCGGTAATGTTCCTAATTTTTTGACCAATAAAAATAGGGATGCGATTTTTGTTCTTTTTCCGCACTTGTTTTATTAAAGGTAAATAAGTTTCGTCACTGTTGCTACTTTTCTGCATTTTTTTATGGATCGCGTCGCTAGTCTTGGTGGTAATTGGTTTTGATATTTTCATATCATCAGTCACTGTTGTGGTAGCAAAATCCTTCACACTACATGGCATGTCAAAGTATTTGTTGACAATTTCCACTTCTTTAACATTTATTTCGCTGTTGGCCATGATAACTCCAATCAAAATATAGCCAAGACTTTGTTCGAAATTCGAATACTGAGCAGTGCGCTTGAGCAAAGCAAAAAGATTTGCAATAGCCTCAAGGGTGCGGAAAATTGACTCTTGAATACCTTTAAGGTTACCTTTAAGATTTTCGAGACTGTGTTTTTGAGAAGTGTTAATTTTTGTTAAAAATGTGTCGACAAAGGCTGACTCTTTTTCATCAATTAGGCCATCGGCAGCAAGAAGAATCGACATAGCACTTAAAAGCATCGCTTCACCATCGTTTGGCGAATTAGGTTCAACATCAAATACGCGATTATAATTGTCGATAAATTCTTTGCCGTGTTGGGCGACGACGGATATCACTTCATCGGAATTAAGATTACGCATTTCCTTAATGATGTTAATAATTTCTTTTTTGTTCATATTCTTATTTATTTTATGAAGGCGTGTAAATATTTTGAAAAGTTTCCGATACTAAATAAAATCGGTAGTGAAATGCACTTTTATAACAACATTTTCATCAGTAACAATATTTTTTATTCTCTCACATGTAGCTTCCATATTTTTGTAGTCACCGAGTAAGTCTTCAGTAAAACCGAGAAGATGATATTCAAAAGCAGAGCGAGAATAATCAGCGGTATCATCATCTTCGAAAAGAACCAATGTACCGCCCGTGTCATATGCAAATGCGCATTTGCTCATTGCGCTTTCTTCGCATAATTTTTCTTTGATGAGAAGGAGATAATGCTTGGCGTTAAATTCCTCATAGTATTTGCCTAGCCGCAAAATTAAAGTTTCGCAAAAGGAGAGTTTTCCATTCGGCGTGGTTATATATGAGGTAGATTCTCTTAAACGATCCAATCTTAGCTCGCTCTCGGCTTCTTCAATGCTCACTTCGTAATCTTCAGCATATTCCTCGATTTCTGCTTCCGAAATCTCATCATCCCAATTAGATTGATCGTCGTTGTCTGCTTCATACTTGCTGGCCAGTGAAAAACTATGACTTGAGCTGGAGTTAGTTTCGAAAACTCCATGCCGAATTGCTTGAATCATTTGTACTCCTTTAACGCATCGTTTTATTTTTTTATTATATCATTTTCTACAGTCATTAAAAGAGGCGAATTGAGTGTATAAGACAGTGGTTAAAATTAATGCAAATGAACGTAAAATTAGTTCACAAATATATTTTAGATAAACTCATAATGGATTATGTCCCTATCGCTACACTATTAACTCGGTTTAGTTGGTGTTTAATAATAGATATAATTAGCAACTGATTGTTGGAATAATATAAGCTTAGTGCCGAACAGAAAATTTCAATGACAAATATTTTTTGAAGCAGATTTAGCAATATATTTTATCATCTGCGGGCGTAGTTTTTAGATTCTTGCCTCCCGCGATTACCAATAATCATATGTGCTTTCAAACAAATTATTCAAAAAGTTAAGTGACAAACTTAACGCAACAACATTCCTTCTTTGCTTTCATTCTATAATTATTATGTCTTCCTTGCCACAAAAGGTGAATTGATACCATTTTCGATAGATGCCAGAGTCGTTGCAACAAATTGATTTATAATGATGTCTCCTGCTGCTAGAAAGGAGAATCTTATGTCTAAAGTACGATTAATGCATGATGATCGTATCAATTTACAGGCAGCAATCGCTAAGGGCTATTCTTTAGAGCAATGCTCTCGTTTGCTAAACAAGTCTCGTTCGACCATCTATCGAGAAATTATTAATAACTGCTATTATAAGCCATGCCGTCATACGTGTTATCATTGTTCAAAGCTTTGTCTAGATAAGCCGCCTTTTGTCCGCGGGGAATGCCCTGATTTTAATGCTTTTCGCTGCCGTAGATGGAAACGGTTTCCATATATGTGCAACGGATGCGAGAACGCTTCGATATGCACGAATTTAAAAAGATATTATGACTGTGTCGACGCCGAGTCTTCATCGCAAAAGGTAGGATTGAGCCGCGCGTTTTTAAGCGGATTGATGCAAATGATTTAACCGCGATCGATAAGGAGCTCATTCACGGCATTAAAGAAAGGGGCCAATCCCTTCGCCATCTCTATGTCGCGAGTTCTTTGCTCCAGTCGCTTTGTTCGGAAAGGACGATACGGAGATACATCTATAAAGGCTATCTGAGTGTCAGAGCTCATGAACTACCCCGATACGTCCGCTACAAGCAT
>JAEWUY010000132.1 GCA_023396795.1 Bacillota bacterium
GTTCTTGGCATAGCCAAGGATTCTATAATTTTCTTAGCTACTTCGTGAGAAAAATTATTAGTTAAATGCGTATTAAAATCCATGTTTTTAGTTTAACAAGACGCCAGTTAAAAAGATATTAAAACATGTCTTTAACATGTTATACTAAATTACGAGGTAAACATTATGAGAATGGTCGATATTATCGTTAAAAAAAGAGATGGCAAAATTTTGACGAAAGAAGAAATTTCTTTTTTTGTTAAAGGCTATGTCAATAATACAATTCCCGATTATCAGGTCAGCGCTTTAGCTATGGCTATTTTATTTCGAGGTATGAATAAGGAAGAAATTACAATTCTTACCGATTTAATGATGCATAGTGGTGACATTATTGACCTCAGTTCAATTAAAGGAGTTAAAGCTGATAAACATTCAACTGGTGGGGTTGGTGATAAAACAAGTTTAGTTTTAGGACCGATGGTGGCAGCATGTGGAGTTAAAGTTGCCAAAATGAGTGGACGCGGTCTTGGTCATACGGGTGGCACTTTAGACAAAATGGAAGCTATTCCTGGCATGAAAATTGCCATCCCTGAAGAAGCGTTTATTCGCCAAGTTAATGAAGTCGGTTTAGCGATTGTCGGTCAGACAGGACATTTAGTGCCTGCTGATAAAAAATTATATTCACTACGTGACGTAACGGGAACAGTCGAATCAATTCCACTAATTGCCTCTTCAGTCATGTCAAAAAAACTTGCGAGTGGTAGTGACACAATTCTTCTTGATGTCAAATTTGGTAGTGGGGCATTTATGAAAGATTTAGATAGTGCCCGCCAATTAGCAAAAACAATGGTCGATATCGGTGATGGTTTGGGACGCGACACACGTGCAATTTTAACTGATATGGAACAACCTTTAGGTTTAGCGGTTGGAAACGCGCTGGAAGTCAAGGAAGCAATCGATACGTTACAAGGCAACGGTCCACGTGATTTAATCGAACTTTGTCTCGAGGCCGGGGCGATTATGCTTGAACAAGCGAAGGTTGTTACTGATTTAAAAAAAGGTCGTAAGCTTTTAGAAGAAGCTATCGAAAATGGCTCAGCTTTTAATAAATTAAAACAGATGGTCAAAGCCCAAGGAGGCGATGTTTCCTATATTGAAAATCCTGAGAAATTCCCTCTTTCAAAATATATTGTCGAAATTCGTTCTGAAAACGAAGGCTACGTTCGGCGCATTGAAGCTCTTGAAATTGGTGAATCCGCCATGCGTTTAGGCGCGGGACGTGAAACATATGATGACGTTATTGATATGTCGGCAGGTATCGTTTTAAATAAAAAAGTTGGCGATCACGTTCAAGTCGGCGACGTATTATGCGTTGTTCATACAAATAAAGATAATTTTACCAGTATCCTTGAAGATATTCGCTTATCGTTTAAGTTATCAAAAGATAAGCTTCAACCCTTACCGATCGTTCACGATTACATAAGATAAAAAAAGATGCGAGTTATTGTTCAAAACGTCAAAGACGCCAAGCTTTCGATTTCAAATCAACTTTACGCTGTAATTGATCAAGGCTACGTTTTATTAATAGGCTTTAAGGATGAAGATAACGAAACAATTGTCGATAAAATGATTGATAAAATACTTAAGGTGCGCCTTTTTCAAGACGACAAGGGCAAAACAAATTTATCAATAATCGACATCGAGGGTGCTATTTTAGCAGTTCCACAATTTACTTTATATGCCGATTTAACTGGTGGTCGGAGGCCGTCTTTTACAAAAGCTTTAGCGCCCGAAAGGGCCAATCTTCTTTTCGATTACTTTGTTGTGCAACTTAAGAAGTTATACAAACAAGTCGAGTTTGGGGTTTTTGGAGCCGACATGAAAGTCAATCTCACAAATGACGGACCTTTTACGATTATTCTTGATTCCGAGGAACTATTTACATGAATGGCAAACGTGTAATGCTTGGTTTATCAGGGGGCGTTGATTCGGCGGTGGCTGCTTATTTGCTTATTGAGCAAGGTTATGAAGTAATCGCTTGTTTTATGCGTAATTGGGATGCGATGGCGAACAATGACTACTTAGGTAATCCGACCGTTTTTGATCAGCAATGTCCACAAGAAAAAGATTATGATGATGCACTATCGGTTGCTAAAAGCTTAAATATTCCCTTGCTACGAATTGATTTTGTTAAAGAATATTGGAATGATGTTTTTTCCTATTTCCTTCGTGAATATCAAGCAGGGCGAACACCAAATCCTGATGTATTTTGCAATAAATATATTAAATTTGATGCCTTTTTGGCTTTTGCAAAGAAAAATAATTGCGATTTAATTGCGATGGGACATTACGCTCGTCGCGAGTTAATTGATGGGCATTACTACTTATGCAAAGCCAAAGACGCCAATAAAGATCAAACTTACTTTCTGTCACAGCTAAGCGAAGAACAAATTGCTTCTTGTTTATTTCCGTTAGGAGAAATTACAAAAGATGAAGTTCGCCTCATTGCTAAAAAACTCAATTTGTCAGTCGCTAATAAAAAAGATTCCACTGGGATATGTTTTATTGGTGAACGGCATTTCAAAGAGTTTCTTCATAATTATTTGCCTGCTCAGCAGGGAGACATAATCGATATAGCAACCAATCGAGTCATTGGGCAACATTCTGGGGCCATGTATTACACGATTGGTCAACACCGTGGACTTGGAGTTGGGGGTATCGCTCATCTTTCTTCAGAGGGGTGGTTTGTTGTCAAAAAAGATGTCAGCAAGAATATTGTCTACGTCGCAAGTGGCGCCCAAAGTCCTTATTTATATTCGGATTATTGTTTGATCACTAACTTAAATGAATTTTCTTTCTTCCCTCTCGATGATCGGAATGTAAAAGCTAAATTTCGTTATCGTTCAGCTGATGTTGATGTACACATTAGCAAACTGCAAAAAGATGTTTTAATGGTGAGATTCGCCCATCAACAAAAAGCCATCGCTACTGGTCAGGCTGCCGTTTTTTATGATGGCGCGGTGATGGTCGGCGGTGGCTTAATTACTGAAGTATACGCGAACGATGTTCGCATTGATAAATAAATTTATTTATTTAGTATGACAGTGTCCGGTAAAACATCACCGGTTTTTTCACTAAATTTTTTGATGAGATCCTCAACGGTTAAATTGGCTTTTTCTTCATTGCGGCAGTCAAAAATTATTTTACCATCCGCCATCATAATCAAGCGATTTCCATAACGAATAGCATCGCGCATATTGTGTGTCACCATGATTGTTGTCAAATTGGATTTTTGGACAATATCGTTAGTAATCCGCATGACAATTTTGGCGGTTTCAGGATCTAAGGCAGCGGTATGTTCATCAAGCAAAAGAAGACGAGGACTATTCATGGTCGCCATCGTCAGTGTAACCGATTGACGTTGCCCGCCCGAAAGATTTTTCATCCGTTCGTTAAGACGTGTTTCAAGACCAAGTCCCAGTGGTTTTAAAAGTTCCTCAAAATACAAACGTTGTTTCTTTTTAAGACCCCAACTCAAATTAGTACTTTTTCCGCGATGATCGGCCAAAAACATATTTTCTTCAACCATCATATCGCCAATTGTCCCGATCATTGGGTCTTGAAAAACACGACCGATAAAACGTGAACGGCGGTGGTTTTTCATCGCGACAATATTTTGCCCATCAAGTAAGATGAGACCGCTATCGGGCTCAATCGATCCAGCAATAAGATTTAAAAGCGTTGACTTTCCAGAACCATTAGAGCCGATGATCGTAATAAATTCGCCATCTTCAATTTTGATATTGAGATGATCAATCGCGTGTTTGTTATTGCTACTTTGTCCTTCAAGCACAAAAGTTTTATCGAGGTTAATGATTTCAAGCATTGGCGTTTATTCCTCGATTCTTTAATTTCTTACGGATACTATTAATGTGTTTTTTAAATAAGGGAATGCACAAAATCAAAATGAACAAGACAGCTTGAATAAGCTTTAAATAGCCGTTATCTTCAAGTAAACGCATCGCTAAGTTGATGACTAGTTGATAAACAAACGCCCCAACCAATACACTAAGTAGGCTAATAGCGAAGTTTGGTTTACCATAAAGCATAATTGCTTCGCCAAGGAGAATACTTGCTAAAGCAATAACGATTGTTCCTTGTCCAAAAGTTGAGTTTGAAGTTAACATAAATTGTGAGAAAAGGGAACCACTCATCGCCACAATGGCATTACTGATGATCAACCCAAGAATAACTCGCCCATCCGTGTCAATGCCTTGAGCGCGACTCATAATTTTGTTTTTGCCAGTTGCCCGAATTGTTATTCCTAATTCAGTTCCAAAAAACCAATACAAGATGGCAATAACAGTACCAATTGTTAATAAACTGGTGATGATATAACCCCACTCCCCAATTAGATTTTTGAAAAATGAGAAAAGGGTTGTTATGCCCGGAAGAGAAATCGATCCGACGAAGTCACCAATGTGACTATATCCTTGTAATGAATTCGTAACTCCATTTAATAACTGGGCAAGGGGCACACACATGACCATCGTTATAATTCCGGCCAACAAAGAGGGAATACGTAGTTTGGTGTGCAACACGCCAGTTAATAAACCCATTATTCCTCCAGCGACAAAAGCAATCATAACTGCTACTACAGGGGGTATACCTAAGGCGATCATCAAGATCGTAACGGCGCCTCCTAAAGGAAAAACGCCTTCCGCTCCTAAATCAGCAATGTCTAAAACCCGATAGGCGATAAAGACACCGATGCCCAAAAGAGCATAGATGAGTCCTAAATTTAGCGAGTTAGTAAAGATGTTGTAGAAGACGTTCATTTTATCTACTTAATTATCGATTACTTCGTCAGCTTCTTCAAGCAAATCCGCAGGAAATGTTAAGCCGATGCCTTTGGCATTATCAAGATCAAGAATTAAGGGTGTATCATCAAGAGTCCGCACTGGTAATTCCGTTATACTTGTGCCGTTAAGAATTTCAACAGCTATTTCGCCGGTAATTTTGCCAAGATCAAAGTAATTAATACTTAAAGTAGCGACAGCGCCAAGTTCAAGGTGGGCGGCTTCGCCTCCAATAATTGGAATATTCGCGGCATCAGTTTTGGCTCTTACTTCTGAGTAGGCCGAAACAAGAGTCGAATCAGTCGGGGTGTATAACCCATCAATGCCACCTTCAATTAAAGTGTCCATTGCGGCCCCAACTTGATTGGTTTCAGCAAAAGTTGCAAAAGCAAAATCTAAGCCAAATTCAGTAGCTGCGGCTTGAGCCATATCCTTTTGAATGACGGAGTTTGTCTCAGTCGAGCAATAGATCATACCGATTTTGTCGATGTTTAATCCTAGTTTAGTGAATAGTTCAATTTGTTCGCGAACTGGATTCATGTCACTTGTGCCGGTTATATTATCATTAGGAGCGCTAGCGTCATCCATCAAACCAGAGTATTCGGGATCTGTCACGGCCGTAAATAGAATCGGAACGTCATTACCTTTTATTTCTCTGGCAGCAAGAAGGCCGCTGGCAGCAGGTGTGGCAATACCAAGGACCAAATCGCTTTCCCCAACAAGAGTTAAGGAAGACGAAGAAACCAGACTACCATCCGCATTGGCGTCTTTTAAATTAATGTCGTAAGCAATACCGGCCTCATCAAGAGCACTAACGAACCCATCATAAGCATCATTAAGCGGGGGAACGTTAACAAATTTGAGAACGCCGATTTGAACAGGTCCATTATCACAAGCACTGACGGCGATCATTGATGAGGCAGCAACAGCGGCTAGAAGTAAGCGTTTGATTTTCATATTTTTTCTCCTTTATCAAATAAAACTCAGGTGTTTGGCACCTGAGTCGAGAATTTCTAGGAACTGATCAGGTGTCAACGATTTATCGTTTTTCACCTGGTAGCTATGATCACTGTTATGACTTAGCGAAGTGGAAAAACGACTCCTAAGTAATAATAGTAATAATAGGAAAAGGAACACTTTGAGAGATTAAAATTAGTTAATGCGGTTTTCATAATTTATTTCACCAAGGTCCTTTTATGGAAGCAATTATAACGGGAAAGAACTTTCTTGGGAAGAGAAAATTTCGATTATTTTCGCTTATTTCGTTTGAATGGTTGCATAAATATGTTATATTTACTACATTCAATAGAGGAACTAAGCTTAACAGCGTGCCACTCCTCTGAAGCGATTAATCCCCGCCGTTGGCTGCGTTAAAGCCCAATTGAGTGCATTATCAAAATGAATAAGGATGGTACCGCGAGTTAATCGTTCCTTAGTGGACGATTTTTATTTGTTTATAAATAGAGGTAAAACCCATGAAAAAACTGACAGGTAATCAAATTCGCCAAGTTTGGCTTTCCTTTTTTAAAGCCCGCGGGCACAAGATCGAAAAAGGGGCATCCTTAATTCCTTATAAAGATCCGACCTTACTATGGATTAATTCAGGTGTTGCTGGCTTAAAAAAATATTTTGACGGTAGTGAAATTCCCCCCTCACGGCGTATCACTAACGTTCAAAAATCTATTCGGACAAACGACATTGAAAATGTCGGATATACAGCGCGCCATCACACTTTCTTTGAAATGCTAGGTAATTTTTCAATTGGCGACTATTTCCGCGACGAAATGCTACTGTGGGCTTACGAAATTCTTACTTCGGAAGAGTATTTCGCCATGCCAAAAGATAAACTATATTTTACTTATTTGCCCACCGATATAGCCACACGTGATTTATGGCTTAAATGTGGAGTGAACTCCGATCACCTTATTCCTTTAGAAGGTAACTTCTGGCAAATAGGGGCTGGTCCATGCGGACCAAATACGGAAGTATTTTTTGATCGCGGTGAAAACTACGATCCTAAAAAACTAGGAGTTGAACTTTTATCCAAAGAAATAGAAAATGACCGTTATATTGAAATATGGGGCATCGTTTTTTCGCAATTTAATGCGGTTGACGGCGTTAAACGCGAGGATTATAAGGAATTGCCGAGCAAAAACATCGATACAGGAGCGGGCTTAGAGCGAATTGCTTGTGTTTTACAAGAAACTCCCACGAACTTTGAAACTGATCTCTTTTATCCACTTATCGAGGCGACAAGTCGCTTGGCAAGTGCACCGTATAGTGGTGGGAATTTAACGGCCTACCGCGTTATCGCTGATCATATTCGCACAGTCGTTTTTGCTTTAGCGGATGGCGAACCTTTTGCCAATGAAGGTCGTGGTTATGTTCTTAGACGCGTCTTACGACGGGCCATGCGTTTTGGCCGTAAAATCGGTATTGAAAAGCCCTTCCTTTATACTCTTGTGGCAACAACTGTTAAAATGATGGAAGAGTTTTACCCATATCTCAAAACGCGCCAAGAATATGTTGAAAAAAGCGTTAAAGCCGAAGAAGAAAAGTTTTTAAAAACACTTAAAACCGGTGAAGCTATTTTACGCGACATGCTCATTGGAAAAACAATTATAAGTGGCGAAGATGCTTTCCGCCTTTATGATACGTTTGGTTTTCCGATTGAATTGACAATCGAAATCGCTAATGAAAGTAATATAAAAGTTGATTTACCTGGATTTAACGGCGAGATGGCCAAGCAAAAGCAAAGAGCCCGTCAAGCTCGCAATGACGCTTCCAGTTTAGGCCAACAACATCCTGATCTTCTCAATTTTACAAAGCCTAGTCAATTTATCTACGAAGACAGCGACCTTCAGTCCAAGGTCATCGGCCTCTTTATTAATGGCGAAGCGGTCGAGGAACTAAGTGGAGAAGGCGAAATAGTTTTTGATCGAACTAATTTCTATGCGGAAAGCGGTGGTCAAATTGGTGATCAAGGTCGCGTTTATAATCAAACATGCGAAGTTAAAATAACCAATACAAGAAAAGCTCCGAACAAACAGCATTTACATGAGGCAAATGTTATCTATGGTCATATCAAAATCGGTGATGTTCTTAATCTCGAAATCGACCATCAGCAACGACATTTAACGATGCGTAATCACTCCGCCACCCACCTGCTTCATAGCGTGTTAAGCGAAGTGCTAGGTGAGCACGTAGTACAACAAGGTTCGTATGTTAGTGATGAGTATTTACGTTTTGATTTTTCCCATTATCAAAAAATTGAAGAAAATCAATTACGATTTATTGAAAGAAGAGTTAATGAGCAAATTGCCTCATCACTAAAAGCTAATGTTCGTATTTTACCCATTAAGGAAGCCGAAAAAACTGGAGCGAAAGCTTTCTTTAGCGAAAAATACGGTGAAGAAGTTCGCGTTGTTTCTTTTGGCGATGTCTCACAAGAGTTTTGTGGTGGCACGCACGTTGAAAATACTCAAGAAATTGGCGTCTTTGTCATCGAATCAGAAGAATCGATTGCCGCGGGAGTGCGCCGCATTCAAGCTCGCACATCGATTGGTGGCTATGAACTTTTAAAGAAGCGTGAAAATATTCTCTTAAAAAGCGCCCAATTACTTGGCTCTTCGTCCATTTATGAAGTTCACGATCGCATCAAAGCTTTGCTTGGACGTGAACAAGAACTTAAAGAAGAAAACGAGCAATTAAGTAATAAGATTACAAACTTGACATCCGAATCGCTCCGCGAAGCCTTCGTCGTTTTTAACGGCTATAAAATCTTGATGAAATACTTACCGGGTTTTAATCGTGATATGCTGATTAAAATTGGCGATAATCTCAAAATCTATAATGAGGATTATGTTATCGTTTTAGCTGGAGGCACTCAAGGTGATGTATCTTTAGTGGCCTTTGTTGGTGGTCTGGCCTTAAAAGATGGTGTCAAAGCCGGAACAATCATTAAAAATCTCGCCCAAGAACTAAATGGTTCAGGAGGCGGACGGCCAGAAATGGCTCAAGGCCAAGGTAAGAACCTATCAAAATTAAGTAAAGCTTTTGAGTTAATTAAAGAAAGTTTAAAATGAAAAAATTAATTGGTCTTGATTTAGGAACAAAAACACTCGGAATTGCCATGAGCGATAGTCTTCACATTGCCGCGCATGGTTATGAAAACTTTGTTTTCGAAGAAGGCAATTATAAAAAAGCGCGTCAACGAATTTTCCAAATTCTAGACCAAGAGGATGTTGATGAGATTGCTTTGGGTTTACCCCTTCATATGTCAGGTGAACAATCAAAGCGTTCCGAATCATCTTTACGCTTTCGTGACGATCTTTTAGCCGAACGTCCGCATTTAAAAATTACAATGGTCGATGAGCGAATGACGAGTGTTATCGCCAATAAGCGTCTTTTAGAAGCCGATTTGTCAAGAAGTAAACGCAAGGCTGTAATCGACAAGATGTCGGCTGTTGTTATTCTTGAATCTTATATGGAAATGAGGAACAAGCCATGGATGAACAAGACAAAAAACTCGTAATTCAAGATGAAGATGGTAAAAAATACGAACGCGAAATTCTTTTTACCTACGAAAGTAAAACAAGTGGAAAGAAATATGTTTTCTTTTTTGATCCGCAATCCAAGGACGACGAAGTACAAGTTCTACGTTATTCTGATGAAGGGACACTAGAAGAAGTCGAAAACGATGAGGAGTATGAAGAACTTGAAGAAGTTTTTAACGCTTACGTCGAAGAACAAGACGAAAAATAATTTGCGTTTTTTAATTCCTTCTATTTATATAGAAAAGGCATAATAATTTATTGTAGCATTATCATAGTGATGTTGTTATAATCTTATACGCTCATAGTGAGGTAACAAACATGGTAGACAATAAAGTAATTTTAACAAAAGATGGTGTCAAAAAATTAAAAGACGAACTACGACATTTAATTGATGTGGAGCGTCCGGAAGTTATTGAACAGCTGACCTTTGCCCGTTCACAAGGGGACTTAAGCGAAAACGCTGATTACGACGCTGCACGTAGCCGCCAAGCGGAAGTTGAAGGCCGCATTAAACAAATTGAAGACATTTTAGCAACTGCCAAGATTGTTGATGATAAACCCAAAAACTCGAAATGTGTTTCAATTGGTTCAAAGGTTGCGGTTCGGGATTTAAATCTTGACCGCGAAAGCGTCTATACAATCGTCGGTACGGTGGAATCAAATCCTTTTGCCGGTAAGATTTCAAATGATTCATTACTCGGCAGCGCCTTAGTCGGTAAGCAAGTTGGCGATAAAGTTATTGTCAAAACCGCTAATCCTTATGAGGTCGAAATCCTCAAAATCGATAACGCCTAATTATCATAAACATTGTCAAAAGCGGAAGATTTCTTCCGTTTTTTTCTTGTTTGCATCTATTGATGATGTCTCTCCTTATTAATTATTAGGAGGATACTTATGATTAAACTAATCATTGGCGTTATTGTCGCCGCCATCATTCTAATTGTCATTTTACAAAATATTGACCCCGACGTTAATGGAGGAAGCAACAATACCGCCGAAATATATGAGATGTTGACGGTTTCCGTTTCTGGGGAAGTTGTCAAACCCGGTACTTACATTGTTGATCTTGATTCTAATCTGTCAACTTTAGTTGAAGCTGCTTCAGGATTAACGAGTAACGCCGATGAATTGGCATTTGACTTGAGCTACATGCTCGAAAATAATCAGTCTTTTTATATTGCTCCGAAATATGATATGAGCGATGTTTGTGCGATTGAACCAATCGTTAAAGTCAATATCAACACTGATGATAAAGAGACTCTAATGAGCGTAAATGGTTTTGGCTCGGCTATATCTGATGCCGTGATTGCCTATCGTAGCGATCATGTTTTTCAACGCATCGAGGACATTAAAAATGTTTCGGGCATCGGTAACGCGACATTTGAGAAAATTAAAAATTATATAACGATAAGAACGGCATGACTGCCTTCCTCATTTTAGCAAGCCTCGTCTTAAGTCTTTGGTTTTTCAGGTGGCCTCTTTATGTCGGCATACCAATAATCGTAGTAATTAGTCTTTTTGCCCTATACCGTTATAAAAAAAGAGGGATTCTTCTTTTTATCGGATGTTTCTGTCTTAGCGGAGTTGTTTCCTTGATTAACAACGTTGCTCCAAAACAACAAGATGAATATCTCGGTGTTGTGACATCAACTCATGAAAACTATTATTTATTGCAAAGTGGAATAAACAAATACTATGTCTATGAGAGAGAAAATGTTCGAGAAGTAGGCGATGTTTTGCGACTAAAAGGAGAACTTAATAAAATTTCGTTTCCTAGTTATGAAAGTCGTTTTGATTTTACACGTTATTTGTTTGATAAAGGTGTCCGTTATGAAATAAAAACGTCTTCGGTAAAAGTCGTTATAAATAATCCGATACGCATTAATGCACGGAAGGACAGGTTTTTAGAAAATTTTGAAGAACCAACCTCAACACTTATCGATGCTTTACTTTTTTCACGAAAAAATCATGAATCAGAAATTATCAATACCGCGAATAGTTTAAACATCATCTTTCTTTTTTCAATGTGTGGAATATATTTGCGTTCATTGATGGGGTTTTTAGAGTATCTTCTCAAACTTAAGTTATCGGATAAAGTCGCTCGAATATTGACATTTGTATTCCTTTTACCACTGTATGTTATTTCTTTACAAAAAGTGGCGGTCCATCGTATTTTTTTATCTTATGGTGGACGAATAATCAATGATTTCTATCTGAAGAAAAAAATACAATATGCGACGTTAGTGGCAAGTCTCGGCTTAGCTTTTTTGCTTATTAATTATCATCTTGCCTATCAACTTTCCTTTTTATTAGGCTTTGGTCTATCGTTTTTAATAATGTTTCTTCGTTCGTCTTTAAACGTTTTCCATCGCAAAAAGAGAAAGTTTTTCTTTGCGATTTTTCTTTTTGCTTTTTTGCTACCAATCCATATTCTAAATAGTTACGAAATTCATTTGTTTCAGATTGTATTCCAATATGTAGTCTTACCATTAAATTCGATTTTTTTCTTCGTAAGTGTTGTCTCTTTTTATACTCTTCCGATGGTTGGCTTCCTCTCGTTTTTAGCCGATTCATTAACAATGGTTTATGGAGCATTAGCAAAGATTGATATCGTCATTATCGTTGGGGAAATGCCACTGATTTATTTCTGTATATATTATGGATTGTACTTTTATCTACCATACTTAATCGAATCCCATCGTTTAAGCAATTCAAAAATTGTCGCATCTTTTTTGGTTTCAACGTTGCTACTTGCTTCGCTTCCTGTTGGTAATACATTCGGCGAATCGATTCATTTTATTGATGTCGGGCAGGGGGACGCTATTTTAATTCAATCGCGGGGCAATAACGTTCTTGTTGATACTGGAGGTAGTCTTTATTTTGATATGGCAGAAGAAGTACTTATTCCTTTTTTTAAAAAAAGGAAGGTATACCGCCTTGATGCCTTGATTACGACACATAATGATTTTGATCATAATGGTGCAGCGCCTAGTTTAATGTCTTTATTCCCCGTCGATCATTTTATTAGTTCACGGCAATCTTTTCCTTTACAATTTGATAACCTTGTTTTAAACAATCTCAACACGACTATTCATCTTGATGATAACGATAATTCCTTAGTTTTACATTTTAGTCTTCTTAACTATGACTGGCTTTTGATGGGCGATGCTTCGAAAAATATTGAAGAAGAACTTCTTGAAAAAGATGCGAATCTTGACATTGACTATCTTAAAATTGGCCATCACGGTTCCAATACTTCAACGTGCGAGCGATTCATAGCTGAGACATCGCCTAAAGAAGCAATAATATCTGTCGGAGTAAATAATCATTATGGTCATCCACATTACGATGTCTTAACCATTCTTAATAAGTATCATGTCGTCATCAGGAGAACGGATATTGAAGGAACGATTTCTTACTATGGAAGCTGCTTTTGATATATAATCAAAGATAAGATGATTTTTCTCATTGCCGGCAGTCAGACACCAATTGTCAAAAAACAATTAAACCGTTTACTCGAAGAACGTCTTGGCGTAATCGATGATTTTAATGTTTCGCGTCTCGATGGACGTGATGTATTAGCGGAAGATATTGTCTTTGAAGCCAGCATGTTACCAATCGGGGCAAATAGAAAAGCGGTGGTCGTCGAATTTCCGTATTTTTTAATGAAAGACAAAGGCAAAAACAAAATCGACAAAGAACAAAAATACGACTCGATGCTCGATTTTATTGCTTCTTATAATGAGGAAGTTGATCTTATATTCCTTGCCGATAGCTTAGAGCTAGATGAGAAAAATGAAATTTTAAAAGCCATTCGCAAATACGGGACACTCAATCTAATTCCTAATTTAGATGCTGGCAAATGGTTTGATTATGGGCGTGCTTATTTTAAAAATAATCAAGTTAGCATTGACGCTGATGCTCTTCGCGAACTGATTACTCGTGTTAATGGAGATCTAAATTCTTTCATCAATGAAAGCAATAAACTTATTTTATATAAAAATAACATCAATTTAATCGATGTCAATTTAATGGTTTCTAAACCTTTAGAAAACAATATTTTTGCCTTAACAAAAGCCTTATTTCGCAAAGATAAGGCTGCAGCTTTGGACATATTATCGGATTTAAGAACAAATAACGTTGAACCGATTACCTTGGTTTCGATGCTGGCCAATCAATTTCGTTTAATGAGCCAAATACGCTATCTTGACTCTCGTGGTCTTTCGCAAACTAGTATTGCTAAGGAACTGGGCCTCCCTGATTTTCGTATTCGCATGTCCCTTCAGGATTCGAAACGTTTATCAAGGCAAGCTATTCTCGACAATCTCAATACTCTATATAATTTGGACTTAGACATAAAAAGCGGCCTTATCGACCGCTATTATGCTTTTGAACTTTTTATTTTAAATTTTGCTTAAATTAAACTTTAAGCGAATTCATTAAAGTTTGCGCGTGGCTTTTTTGACGGGCCGCGGCATTTTTATGAAGAACGTTTTTTGCAACCGCTTGATCAATTAATGAGATGGACTTAGCAAGTTCGACTTGAGCAAGTGCCATGTCTTTAGCATCGACTGCGGCTTTGAATTTTTTAACTTGTGTTCTAACTTTACTACGAAAAGCTTGATTACGAATCCGCGCTTTTTCGTTTGTACCAATTCGTTTAATTTGCGATTTAATTTGTGCCATTTCTTATTACCTCTTAACCTTTAAAACTATATCAAATCCCTTTTGCAATGACAATATAAATATTGTTATTTGCCTTTTTTACCGCGATAAGTCAAGACCATCTCCGCAAAATCGTTCACACTAACGAGGAGACCATACTTTTCTTCTGCAACTTTAATGCCAAAACAATCTTCAATCTCGCCAATTAATTGGACATAGCTCATCGAATCGCCACCGAGTTCATTAACCCAGTGTTCGTTGTCGCCAACTTTAAAGGTCGGCAGGAGAAGGACCTTCGAGAAAATTTCGCGTACTGACTTAACAATTGGTTCGACGACGCTTGATTCAAAACCATCAAATGTTTTAATAGCCTTCTTTTCATTCATGTCGAGAAAACTATCCGGCTTATGTTGAAGTAAATCACGTACTTGAAAACGACGAACTTTTAGGTTGTTTGAAATCGGAAGTTTATCTTTGATAACATAGACATCTTGAACGCGTTTTTCGTTGGTCAATCCCACGTTAACCTCTTGGACCTTATCCATTAAAGTTGTAAATTCTTCAGTGGAAATTTCGTTATCAACTTCTAAAACAAGAGTAATTGTTTCATCGCTTGATTTACCCTTGCGAAGTCCTAATACACAAGTATTAGTTACATGGGGTATAGATTTAAAATACGATTCGATTTCGTCGGGATAAACGTTTTCGCCGTTAGCGTTAATAATAATATCTTTGATACGACCTTTAATAAAGAAGTTGCCGCTGATATCACGAAAAACAATATCGCCAGTCCGTAGAAATCCATCTTCTAATTCTGGAGCTTTTTCAACACCACCGACAATTTCGCGCACGTGAGTAATGTTTGATTTAATTAACAATTCACCAAGGTTCGCTCCACTAACTTTTTCATCAGTGGGATCGATTTTGTAGGTAATGCCTTCGAGAGGACGTCCAATCGAACCTTTAAGACGGTTTTCCACTTTCGGAGATAATTCAACACTCGTTATACCAACTTCAGTCATACCATAGCCGTTATAAAGAGGATAGCCAATGCCATTAATGATGTTCATTGTTTTTTCGGATATATAGCCACCACCAGAAATGCAATAGCGAACTTTCGAACCGAAGATGCTTTTCTGAACGGCTGAAAGGGCAAATGGCGTCGAAGCAATACCGGCTTCGAATGCCGAAATTTTATGTGTGTTGTAAGCAATCATTTTATCGAGTAAAGCGGCCTTTTTTGGACCTTCGAGGGCTACTTTACGAACAATGTTTTGGGCTAAAGAATCCCAAAAAAGCGGGACACAGTAGATGTGTGTCGCACTTAATTTCTGAGCAGTTGTCAAAACTTCGTTGGGAGCTAAACTTTTTATAAAAATAATGTTTTTGCCAAAGAAGGTGTACCAAAGAAAAACGGCCACGAAACCAAAGATGTGGTGGAAGGGGACTAAAGCCATAATATTAATTACCCCAGGATGCATAATTTCTTTGGTTGTTTCAGGCATACCATAAGCCGCATAAATTTGATGACAAAGATTATTGCCATTAAAAACCATCATTTTGGCTTCGCCAGTCGTGCCACTGGAGCAAAATATCACTTCATTAGCCCAAATTTCGGCAAATTTATAGTTAGGCTC
>JAEWUY010000025.1 GCA_023396795.1 Bacillota bacterium
ATAGTTAGGCTCTTTTTCTTCAATGTCGGTTGTGGTGAAGCGCGGGACACTATACTCAAAAATGTCTTCGGTAATAATTGCTTTCGAACTTGATTGTTTAAGTAAAAGTTCAGTGTTATCTTTCGGCAAACGAGCATCAATTAGTAAAACCCGATAACCGCAACTCAACAAGGCCCAAAACATATGAATCCAAGTTGGCGAATTTTTCATTTTTAAAGCGACAATTTCTTTTTTTGTAATACCTGTTAAAACCTTGTCGAGTTTCGACGCTAGTTTAAACGTTTTTGTTCGATACTCTTCATAGTTATATTTAACTATTCGATTTTTGTCATCAATATAGGAAATAGCGGTATCGTTTTTGTGATTTTCGATGGACATTAAAAAAATATCTTGCATCGTGCGTGAAGTCTTAAGAAGGTCCGCTACCGACGCAAAATATCGCTTTATTTTGCTATAGTCTGAATACATTGGTTTATGCTCCTTTCGCATACAACACAATTATTCTAAAAGATTTTAAAATTAAAGTATACTACTTTATGATTTTGACACCGGCCGGGACGTCGGCGCGGACAACGGCGTTGACACCAATTTTGGCATTATCGCCCACTGTTATATTACCTAATACTTTGGCACCTGCGCCGATGACAACATTGTTGCCGATGGTCGGATGACGCTTGCCTTTTTTTAAGGAAACGCCTCCTAATGTAACTTGATGGTATAGCGTAACATTATCGCCAATAACTGTCGTTTCACCAATAACAACACCTGAGCCATGGTCGATAAAAAGATTACGACCGATTGTAGCGGCGGGATGAATTTCAATTCCGGTGCGACATTTAACCATACACATGATCCATTCGGCCAAAAACTTAAAGTGTAATTTAGTCCAAAACCAATGGGCAAGTCGATAATATCGAACAGCAATTACTGAAGGATATAGAAAAAAGATTTGCGCGTTATGACGTGCCGCCGGATCGCGGCGTTTAATTGAGGCGTAATAACTTTCGTTTTTTTCTTTTTTAGTCTTCATAAGCACCTGTTGAGATGTATTTGGCTCCACCGTCAGGAGCAACGGTTAGTATAACAGCCTTTGTTACTTCTTGAGCAATAATTTCTGTTGCTAAAATAGCGGCAGCGCTAGAGATGCCAAGGAAAAGGCCTTTGCGCGCTAGTTGCTTTGCTTTAGCCACGGCGTCGGCACTTGCTATCGAAAGAATGCGGTCAACTTCATGTTTATCAAGAAGGGGCGGAACAAAACCAGCGCCAATACCTTGGATTTTATGGGGTCCTTTTGAAAAGCCTTGTAAGACTTTGGATTCTTCGGGTTCAACAGCTATTATTTTTAGTTGGGGATAATGTTTACGGATAATTCGCGCTAAACCAGTTAACGTCCCGCCGGTACCAACGCCGAGAACAAGATAGTCAAGGCGCGGAAAATCGCGAAGAATTTCTTCAGCGGTCGTTTTCATGTGAGCTTCAGGATTAGCTTTGTTTAAAAACTGGTCAATATAGACATATCCTTGTTGTTCTAATTCCTTGGCTTTAGCAATAGCCCCTGACATACCTAATGCCGCAGGGGTTAAAATAATTTTGGTTCCATAGGCTCGAAAAAGATCAATTCGCTCTTTCGACATATTTTCTGGCATAACGGCCGTAAAAGAAATGCCGTGACTAGCTAAAACAAAAGAAAGGCCGATGCCGGTGTTCCCGGATGTGGCTTCAACAACTTGACTTTCTTTTGTCAAAAGACTGCGTTTAAGTAAATCATTAACCATATTTAAAGCGATGCGATCTTTGACGGAACCGCCAGGATTAAACATCTCGAGTTTGACATATATATCGTTATCGTTAACGGATGGCAATTTTAAATGGGGAGTATTCCCGATTAATTCGGTGATATGATTGTAAATCATTGTTAAGGTCTCCTTACTACCTTATAATAATATATTATCCGTTTGGACAAGACAAACGAAACGATATAAGGAGTGGACATGAATAAAAACGATTATCGCCTAGTGTTTATGGGGACGCCTAATATCGCCGCCTATGTTTTCGAAAAATTAATTTCCGAAGGCTATAATTTTGTCGGATTAATTGCCCAAAGCGACTCGCCCGTTGGTCGCAAAGGACTTTTAAGTAAAGTACCGACCAAAGTTGTGGCCGAAAAACATCATATTCCCGTTTTTCAGCCAGAAAAAATACGCCTCGATTATGAATTTGTAAAAGACCTCAAACCCGATTTAATTGTAACTTTTTCTTATGGTCAAATTATACCTCAAGGTTTACTTGATATTCCTCGCCTAGGATGTTTGAATCTTCACGGTTCGTTATTACCGAAATATCGTGGGGCTGCTCCAATTCAAAGGGCGATTATGGAGGGAGAAAAGCAAACCGGCATCACCTTGATGGAAATGGTTGATAAGATGGATGCTGGTAAAATGTATGCTAAAGCATATGTCGAGATTACCAATGACGACAATTATTCGACTTTGTCAGCTAAACTCGCTCAAGCTGCTGCTGATTTATTAATTGCTAAGCTCCCTTTATATTTAATTAATCAACTTCCGGGTGATGCTCAAGATGAAAGTCTTGTCACTTTTGCAAACAAAATCAAACCCGAGCACGAGAAGATTGATATTAATATGCCCTCAGCAGTTGTCGTCAATCATATACGGGCATTAAGCGAAACGCCTGGAGCTTTTTTCCTCTTAAATGATCAAAAACTAAAAGTATATAAGGCACGACTTTATTCGGAAGCTATTGAAGGGTCGATAGGACAAATCGTCTCGATTCATAACGGAATCATTGTTCAATTAGTAGATGGTCAAATTGCTTTATTAGACATTCAACTTGAGGGTCGTAAGCGCCTAAACTATAAAGATTTTATTAATGGTCAAAAAAACCTGATTGGATCTTATCTAAAGTAATATGGATAAACGTCTGAAGATGTCCGTTCATCAACTAGTTGATTTTGTGTTGCGGACGGGCGACATCGATAATCGTGTTTTTAACCGTAGTTCGATGAACGAAGGGACGCGGATTCATGCTTTTTATCAAAGCAAACAAGATCGTAATTATTTATCGGAATATTTACTTGGCGGGACATTTTACATTAATGATTTTACGATTTTTTTAGAAGGACGTGCGGATGGAATTATTGTCAATGGAGATTTTGCGATTATTGACGAAATCAAATCAACCGTGGTCGATTTAGAAAAATATCACGTCGAACAAGAAGCATGGCATCTTGGACAAGCTAAATGTTACGCCTTGATGTACGCGAATGAAAAGAATTTAAAAAGTGTCGGAGTTCGCCTGACTTATATTCATCAAACAAGCGATGATAAAATGGTTAAAAACTATGTTTTTACTCGGGAAGAACTACAGCAAGACGTTAATTCATATTTCGAAGTCTATTTAGCCTTTTATGTCACAATCTTAAAACGTCTAGAAAAAAGAAACGACACAGCCGGGAAGTTAAACTTTCCCTTTCTAAATTTCCGTAAAGGACAAAGAGAGCTAGCAAAATATGCTTATGGAATCGCCAAAAATGGCGGAACTTTATTTGTTGAAGCACCGACCGGAATCGGTAAAACAATTTCAACGCTTTATCCGTTTGTTCGTTCTTTTAGTGATGGCCAAAACGAAAAGATTTTTTATTTAACGGCGAAAAATTCTGGTAAAGAAGCTGCCTTACAGGCAGTGGAGTTAATGAAAGAAAAAGGTGTCAAATTAAGTGAAGTTGTTGTAACCGCTAAAGATAAAATATGCTTTTGTCCTGGCAAAGCGTGTAATCCCGATGAATGCCCGTTTGCCAAAGATTATTACACTAAAATTCGCGATGTATTGACAAAATCTTTGTCGCGTTATGATGCTTTTGATCCCTCGCGTGTTTCACGTATTGCCTCCGCCCATCACATTTGCCCCTTTGAACTGCAACTGGATTTATCGCTCTATGTCGATGTAATTATTTGCGATTACAATTACTTATTTGATCCTCTTGTTTATTTTCGCCGTTATTTTGATAACGACGCCTCACATATGTTGGTATTAGTTGACGAAGCCCATAATTTAGTCGATCGGGGCCGGGATATGTATAGTGCCTCGCTTGATTCTTTATCGTTTGAAAAGGCCCGAAAATCCGTACGACGCCTTGAACACAAGAAAATAAAAAACGCCAATAATCGCCTTGCCAAACTTTTCAAATCTTTGAAAGAGACAATCTCTGAAGGTGAAACGCCTTTA
>JAEWUY010000045.1 GCA_023396795.1 Bacillota bacterium
CGTTTGGATCGTTATATAAAGGTAGGAAAATAGGTTCGTTTGGGGATATTACATGTTTTAGTTTTGATTCAATAAAAGTTATGACTTGTGGCGAGGGCGGTGCCGTAATAACAGAAGATAAAAAAGTAGCCGAATCAATTAGGTATAAAAGATTGTTGGGCATGAAAAGAGCCTCAATGACCGATATTAATTGGAAGAATCGCGCGCTCAGTTACGACGTGGTTACAAACGGATATAGATATCACATGAGCAATATTAATGCGGCAATCGGACTAGCGCAAATCAAAAAGGTCCAATCATTCATCTCATATAGAAATACGCTTGTACATCGTTATCGGCAAAAAATGGCTTCCTCAAAGTTAGTAAAATTTTTTGATTTTGATTATGACGGCAACGCAAACTTTATGATGCCCGTTTTAATAAATAGTGGATTGCGAGATGAACTTAAAAAATATTTGTTAGAAAATGAAATCGAATCGAATATAAGCTATACTCCCATACATAAATTTTCTTACTATGAAAAATATGCAATAGACACATATTCCAAGACAAACAAAATATTTGATTCTATTTTGTCCTTGCCTTTGCACACTAAGCTTTCTATTGATGATGTGGACTTTGTGGCAGACACAATTATGAAGTTTGAAAATGATAAAATTAAATAAAATTTGGATTAAAAAATTCGTTCAGTATTTACTGGTAGATTCAGTTTCTAACACATATATCTTAGGAAACTATCACAAATATGGAATCGATTCTAAGAATGTTATTTTTTTAATAGGAATCGATCATGGAAAAAAACAATTAAAATTTGTTCTGATGAAATATTACGGAGATTACGTTTTTTTTACGAACGAATTACTTGGCGAAAAAGAGATTCACTTAATATTCAAGAAAGTCATATCCCAAGAATTCCGAGTAATTTCTGGAAATGAATTTTCGATTAACCAATTGAAAGACGTTTTTAAGAATACGTCCGTTAGAGAGACGTCGTTGATGGTTCTAAACAAGTATGTGATTTTTAGCAACCGAACTCTTTATGTTCGAAAATTGAATGAAAAGGACATAACTGAAACGAAACGTTTGATTCTAAGCATTGAAGAATTCGAAGAGAAGTTTAAATCAAATACCGATATACGAATCAGGAGAATGATAGTTGAAGACGACTCCTTTGGCTGTTTCGAAAAAGATAGGCTAATTTCTCTTGTATCTATTACTGCCAAAAGCCCCCATAGCTGCATGCTAACAGATGTTTGCGTTGATAAAAATTATCGAGGCAGAGGCATTTCAAAAGTTGTTATTTCTCGGGCGATTGACTTTTTAAGAGATTGCGGAATTGGAAATATTGCTCTGTACGCTGATAATCCTAATGCTATAGAAACATATAGAAAAATTGGATTCGAGAGTATTGGCAAATACCTCATGATGTATAATACTTGATTTGCATTTGGCTTATATATTTTTGGATGTACCTACTAATTAGATGCATGATACAATTATCGTCACTGAAAATGTCTATCAATTTTTTTGACAGTTACATCATCACCAATCAAGAAAACGCCGCTTCGTAAAAAGCGTTTCCAAATATGTAATTTCACTTTTAATGACAAGAGTAATTTTCTGTCGATTAATTCTTTTAAAAACTTAATAAGCGATAATACCACAAGCTATCATCTACAGCATAAGTATCCAAGTAAGACAATTGAGTTCACTAATGAAGATAAGATCATCGAAGCCCTTAATCGCGATGTGACCATCTCCTTATAAGAGGTGGTAGTGTATAATTGTCATTGGGTCATAAATTAAATCAATGTTTTCCATACAAAGAAATTTATTAACAAATGTCATCTTTTGGATAGCGATGGTATTCATGGCTTATTTTGCCGAGAATGTTGTCGTTTTCGATTTGAGCGACTTTCAAAGAGGTTTTACGATTTTAGAATATATTCTCCTTTTCATTGGTATTTTCGTCATATTAGGTTACTACTTTTACAATGAAAGAAAATACAATGGTTTAAAAATACATTGGATATTTGCAGCCGTTTTATCGCTTATCGTTATAGGGGCAGCAATCGGTATTTTTTCGACTCCAGAAATTCAATACTTTGAGACAATCGAAATTATCGACGAAGTTGAGGCGGTGGTTGTCAAAGAATATGTGACAGCCTTTGCTGATAAAACCAAGAGTTTCCTCTTCGTTCTCATTGCTGCGGCAGGGGTATACATTCAAGTCTTGATACTGCCGAGAATGATAAGTTTTAAGAAATACATTCTTTTTTTGATGTATGTAATAGTAACGATTTCATTGATCTCTGCACTGGTTAGTTTTGTTCTGGATTTTGATTCCTACGTTCATCTATACAAACATGGATTAGTCGGCTATATCTATCCTCAATCATTTGTGTTTAATCGAAACATGTACGCCTTAATGCTT
Source organism: Bacillota bacterium (assembly GCA_023396795.1). Lineage (GTDB taxonomy): Bacteria > Bacillota_I > Bacilli_A > RFN20 > CAG-826 > UBA1424. Next base: position 2,435 of record JAEWUY010000045.1, read on the forward strand.
TTGTTAGGGATGCTGGCACTATATGTCATCATTTCATACCTACCTAAATGGTATAATTACCTTTTCTTGGTTTTTCTTTTCATCAACATCTTCTTCACTTTTTCGAAAGCAGCCTTCGGAATAGCTCTTATAACTTTCTTTGTTCATTTCATCTATAGGATGATTGCGACTTTTAAGAAGAATAAAGTACGGAATATCATTTTTTTAGTTCTTGTCGTCATCGTTGGAATAAGCGGAGTACTTCTCGTACCTTTCCCCTTTTTAATGAATGTTCGACTATTTAATGAGGCCAGGCGCTTTATTCTTGAATACTATGTTGAACTCGGAATCGGTTCGTATGATGGGCGCACGGAAATTTGGAAAAGCGTTATCTCGCTTTCAACAGATATTTATCTTTGGTTTGGCAGGGGTTTGCAAATTTTCGGTAACACACTATTCTTTCACACAGGTCAAATTAATGGTGCGGCAAGAGCGAACTCTTTCTCGCATAATGGATTTCTTGAAATACTCGGGCAGTGGGGTCTTGTTGGATTAATCCCATATTGCCTCGGAATAATTGCAATACTTGTAATTGACATTTATGTCGCCGTTAAGAACTACAAAATAGGAATACCAGCCCTAATCATTTTTGGAGCTTTTCTAGGTTACACGATGGTTGAAACTTCAACATTGTTTGATTTAACTATTGAAGGTATTACGACTACAGCATTAGTTACCTTGCCGGCTCTTTCTTGGTTATATGCTAGACGCCACCCAGAGAAGAACAAAGAGGTAGTAACAAGCGCTGAAGAAATTGAATATGCGATGCCAGCTTATGATGTAGATAGGTTTGAAAGACAAGCCGCGAAATACATTGCACTACTATTATCATTAATAACATTAGCTGCATTTTATATTTTTTATCAACGTAGCGAACAAATTCTGACTTATGTAATGTTTATGGCAATGCTAATCATAGCCTTCTTGGTTTTGCCGAGGACAATATCAAATATCTATACTATAAAAAGGAAAAAACGCGGACTATTCTTTTGGCTATTATTCTTTTTTGTTCTTGCTTTATGTGTTGGATCATTATTAACTTATCTTTTCGTACCAACACCCCTTGTATTGTTAT
>JAEWUY010000079.1 GCA_023396795.1 Bacillota bacterium
ACCGCTAAGCTTCATCCCCAAACAATGAACACGACTGTTTCCGCGACCGTTTTTGTTAGTGATGCCAAGCGTTTGACTGATATTTTTAACATTATTCTCAACATAAATGGCGTTTACGAGGTAACTCGCGTCATTCACTAATTTATTTTGTTGTTTTTGTCTATTTTTATCAAATTAATTTGATAAGTTGATAAGATTACCTTCCGAGACTTAATTGACACTTATAGTTGTTCTAAACTATAATAAACTATTGTGTCAAACATTGTTGAGGAGGGCATTTATTTATGGAAGTAAAACCCGTCAAGGGCACGCATGACATTATTGGAACAGAAACGCTTCTTTACCAAAGAATCGAAGATGTTCTTGCCAAGATTGCCCATACCTATGGTTATTTAGAATATCGGACACCGATTATTGAACATACTGAACTTTTTTCGCGATCAGTTGGTGATTCAAGTGACATTGTTCGTAAAGAAATGTATACATTTAACGATAAAGGGAATCGTTCCTTAACTTTAAGGCCCGAAGTAACAGCAAGTATCATTCGAACTATCGTAAATAATAAATTATTTGCCTCACAAGATTTGCCGATTAAAGCTTGCTATTTGGGACCGACCTTTCGCTATGAAAGGCCCCAGGCTGGACGCTATCGGCAGTTTAGTCAATTTGGAGTTGAAGCAGTAGGTCTTGACTCCCACATCGTTGATGTCGAAGTCATTTCTTTTGGCTATCACGCTTTAAAAAGTTTAAATTTTAAAGATATAACTTTAAAAATCAACACCCTTGGCGATGATCAATCACGTAATAATTATCGCGAAGCGTTGCGGAATTATTTTCAAGAGCACATTACGCATATGTGTGGTGATTGCCAAGAACGTTTGAAAATTAATCCTTTAAGGATCCTTGATTGTAAAGTTGAGGAAGACCAAAAAATAATCAAAAATGCTCCACGCATTCAAGATTTCCTTTCTAAGGAATCAAAAGAAAGATTTGATAAAACGGTTAATTTGCTCGATACACTCAATATAAAGTTTGATATTGACGAGAATCTCGTTAGAGGTCTTGATTACTACGCTGAAATTGTTTTTGAATACCATTACATCTCCCCAGAGGGCAAAACTCTTGGGGCATTAGGGGCTGGCGGGCACTATTCCCATCTTGTTGAAGAATTAGGCGGACCAGACATGGCTGGTGTTGGCTTATCGTTTGGTATTGAACGTTTAGCGCAAGTTGTGGCCAGCGAAGGTTTATTTGAAGAAGCTTTCCCGCTTTTAGCTTTTTACGTTATGCCAATCGGTGATGTGAAAATCGAAGAAGTTTATCAAATTACTGAAAAAATCCATCATCTTGGCTATCCCGTGGATATGGCTTTTGAAAGTAAATCATTAAAAGCTCTTTTCAAAAGAGCAGAGCGTCGTGCGGCTTTGTTTGCCATATTAGTTGGAAGCGAAGAACTCGATAAGCGGCTTCTAACGATAAAAAATATGCGCACTAAAGAACAATCAAGTGTGGCTGTTGATGATTTTGATCGGGTAGCCGAGCAAATCGTTGAAGAAGAAATCAATAGTCTAGGCGAAGAAAGGTAATTTATGGAAAGAACTTGTCATAATACTGATTTAGCTATTAAAGATGTCGGACGCTCCGTCACCCTTATAGGGTGGGTAAGCAAAAGACGTAACTTAGGCAGTCTTTTGTTTTTGGATTTGCGCGATCGTAGCGGCATTATCCAAGTTACAATCAAAGACGATATCAAAGTTCCGGATGTGCGAAACGAATATGTTATTCAAGTTAAAGGCGTAGTTGCCAAAAAAGAGATCCCTAATCCAAAACTTAAAACTGGCGAAATTGAAATTATCGCCACCGAAGTTTGCGTAATTAATGAAGCAGTTACGACGCCATTAATTATTGATGATGCGACCGATGCCTTGGAAGACGTTCGTTTAAAATACCGTTATCTCGATTTGCGTCGCCCTATTATGCAAGAGAAGTTAAAAATTAGAGCCCGCATCGTTAAAGCGACCCATGAATTTTTGGACGCTAATGACTTTTTAGAAGTCGAAACACCGATTTTGACTTTGTCAACGCCTGAAGGCGCTCGTGATTATGTCGTGCCTTCGCGCATTCATCACGGGAGTTTTTACGCCTTACCACAGTCGCCACAACTATTTAAACAAATGCTAATGATTGCCGGTTTAGAACGTTATTATCAAATCGCCCGTTGTTTTCGCGATGAGGACTTACGGGCTGATCGTCAACCTGATTTCACACAAATTGACATTGAAACTAGTTTCTTAGATGAAGAACAAATTTTGACTCTTATGGAAGGACTTCTAAAGAAGATTTTTAAAGATGTCATTAATTATGAACTCTCGCTGCCTCTTCGTCGTCTTAGCTATGAAGAAGCCCTAAACAAGTACGGAAGCGATAAGCCTGATACGAGATTTGGCTTAGAATTGCATGATGTTTCAGAAGTAGTCAAATCAACTTCTTTCCCACTATTTCAGCAAAGCAGTTATACCAAAGCTATAGTTGTGCCAGGTTTAGCTGATAAAACATCACGCAAAACCATTGATGAGTTACAACTAGAAGCCAAGAAATTCCGGCTGACAGGTTTTATTGTTTTGAAAGTTAAAAATGGAAGTCTTGAAGGTAGTGCAGCGAAGTTTTTTGAAGCTTCTCAAACCACTAACTTATTAAAAGCAGTAAACGCTAAAGAAAACGATTTAATTATTATTGCTTCCTCTAGCATTTTATCTAATGTTTGTTTTGGACTTGGGGCGTTGCGTAGCAAATACGCTAAGGAACTAAACTTAATCAAGCCGAATACCTACGATTTATTATGGGTCGTGGACTTCCCGCTTTTTGAAAAAGATCAAGATAGCGGCCACTTTAGCCCTTTGCACCATCCCTTCACGCGTCCGACACCGCAAACCGCTCAATATTTAAACGATGATCCCGGTCGCGTTCACGCTTCGGCTTATGACATCGTCATAAATGGCTATGAAGCCGGTGGTGGTTCCCTTCGTATTTACGAGCAAAACATGCAAAAACGGATTTTTGAAGTACTGGGCTTCAGCCAAGAAGATGTCAAAAATAAATTTGGCTTCTTTATCGAAGCCTTTAAATATGGGACCCCTCCACATGGAGGAATTGCCTTTGGACTCGATCGTTTGACGATGATTTTAAGTGGAACCGATAACATTCGCGATGTCATTGCCTTTCCAAAAAATTTGCGAGCTAGTTGCCCATTAACTGATGCTCCATCTAAGATCGATCAAGTTCAATTAGATGAGCTGGGAATTAAAATTATTGAATAATTTATTACTATGTAATAACAATACTAAATATTTACTAAATAAATACCAAGGAGAAATTTATGAAGACCATTGAGAAGAACAACGTTGATCAATTATCAGTAAGCGCCATTCGCGCTATGTGTATTGACATTACGAATAAGTCAAAAAGCGGACACCCCGGTATGCCTTTAGGCAGTGCTCCAATTCTTTATACATTGTATAAGAACCATTTGGTTGCTAACCCCCATGATGTAAACTGGATTAACCGTGATCGTTTTGTATTAAGCGCCGGGCACGCTAGTGCCCTTCTTTATACTATGCTTCATGTTGCAGGTTACGATATGAGCATTGAGGATCTTAAGGCTTTTCGGCAGTTGAACTCCATTACTCCTGGCCATCCAGAGTATCGCCACACCAAAGGTGTTGAAGCAACGACGGGTCCTTTAGGACAAGGCATCGCTCAGGCTGTTGGAATGGCTTTAGCCGAACAGGCCGTGCAAGCTCAACATGTTGATGGTAAAAAACTTGTTAATCATTATACATATTGTTTAAGTGGGGACGGCTGTCTTAACGAAGGCATCAGCCAAGAAGCTATTTCTTTTGCCGGTCATCAACGTCTTAATAAATTAATTCTTCTTTACGATGCTAATCAAGTTATGCTCGATGGCGATTTGAGTACGGCCTTTTCTGAAAATGTCGAACTCCGCTTTTTAGCTTCGAATTGGAATGTAATAAAAGTTAAAGATGGCAATGACATCGATGCGATTGACAAAGCGATTCGCAAAGCGAAGAAGTCAACTGATTATCCGACTTTGATAATTATCAACACCATCATCGGTTATGGATCCGCCAAACAAGGCACTTCAAAAGTCCATGGCAATCCACTCGGAGTTGAGGACGGACAAAAAGCCAAAGATTTTTACGGATATGCCTATCCCGAATTTACTATTCCTCAGGAAGTATACGATATTTTCAAAAACACCTTTGAAAAGCGCGGAGTTGAAGAATATCAAAAGTGGAAAAACGCCCGTGATGAATACAAAGATAAATATCCTAATGAATATCGTGTTTTTGAACACGCCTTTAAAGGCGATGTCACTAATTATATTTATAACAACATTTCTAAAGTTGATGTTGGCAGTTCTGATTCAACCCGCAGCATAAGCGGCCATATTTTAAACGAATTACATAATACAATTCCATTTATTATGGGTGGTTCGGCCGACGTCGCTAGCAGTGTTATGACTAAAATCAATAAGGGTAGCGATTTTACACCCGCTTGTCGTGAGGGGCGTAATATCCATTTTGGCATTCGTGAATTCGCAATGGCTGCCATTCAAAACGGTATGCTTCTTCATGGTGGATTAAAAACATACGCTGGTTCTTTCTTAGTTTTTAGCGACTATATGAAGTCAGCAATTCGGACAGCTGCTATTTCGCGTTTACCAGCTATTTATTTATTCTCACACGACTCAATCGCCTTAGGCGAAGATGGACCAACACATCAGCCGATCGAACATTTAGCGATGCTTAGAAGTATTCCTAACGTTCGCGTTATTCGTCCTTGCGATAATGCTGAAACTTATGGAGCGTGGCGCATCGCCTTAAAATCAAAAGAAACACCGACAGCGATTATTTTATCTCGGCAAGGACTTCCCGAAATGGAAGGCTCAACACTTGAAGGCGTTGCCAAAGGTGGCTATATTGTTTCAAAAGAAAAAGAAAAGCTTATGGCCACAATTATTGCCACCGGTAGTGAAGTGTCTTTAGCCGTTAAAGCTCAAAAACAATTGCTTGATAAAAAAATTGATGTTCGTGTCGTCTCGATGCCCTCAATTGGTTTGTTTGAGGCCCAAGAAGCTGATTACAAGAAAAACACGATTGGAGTTAGCAAAGACAAAGTCGTTGTAGTAGAAATGCTTTCAACCTTTGGTTGGTATCGCTACGCCGATACTGTTATGGGCGTTGATGAGTTCGGGGCGAGTGCTCCGATGGCAGACATTATCAAAAAATTTAACTTTACGAGCGAGCGTTTAGTAAGCTTGGTCGAAAAAATTGTTAAATAGTGATAAACTTGCCAAAAAGGTGGCGATTATTTAATATAATCACGACGGAGGGAACATATGGCTGATTACGTATATATTGAAAACTATTCTAAATACGGAGTGATGGGTATTTCTCGTCGCGTTTTTGAGACAATCGCCCAAACAGCGACTAATCGCGTTAAGGGCGCAACTGTATCCGCCAATAAATCCCGTTTGTTCACTTTGCATCGCCCGATACAAGCTATTTTAAGAAGTAACGGACTTGTTGATATACGTATCGATGTCGCCATAAAAAGTGGCGTTAATGTCAGCGAAGTGTGTCTTAAAATTCAAGAAGAAGTCGCCAATTCGCTTATGGCGATGACGGAAATGATACCATTTAATATTAATATCAAAGTCGCTTCCATCCAATAGGCTCAATCGAGTCTATTTTTAAATTTATGAAAAAAAGCAAACCCCAACCGACATATGCCGAAGCGCACAATAAGGCCGTCCGCCTTTATCGTAAGACTGTTATTTTTCTTATGTGGGCGGGCATTATCTCGATTTTGGCGACGGTCATTGGTGTATTTCGTAGCGAGTCAGGCTATGGTATGTCTCTAGCTTTTAATGTTTTTATTAATGGTCTTCTTGTTAATCTCAATATGCCAGATTATGCAACTTACTTATCGATCTTTGCTGTCTCGATTGCCACCGGTTCTTTATTTGCCGCCCTTGGTTTTTTCGCCCAGCAAGGCAAAAAAGTCTTTCTTTTCATTGGCCTGGGCCTTTATCTTGCTGATTTTGGGGCCGTATTCTTCGTCTACGGCGCGAATTGGTCGACAACCTATGCATTTACCATCGCCACCCATTTGGTCATTGTAGCAGCCTTAATTATCGCTGTATTCGAATATTATCAAGTTTTAACCATTGAACGAGTTTATCGTGGCAGTGATCAAATTAAAATTGAAGAAGCTTATGGCGAGGAGAAACCATTATGAGTGATATTAATTCCCGTAACCAGAATCAAATTATTGCTATGTCGTGCTTATATGACTATTTAACGAGAATTGAAATGGCTCAAGACATCGACGTCAAAGAATTGCTTGAACGAGTAAGCGATGAACCTTTTGAAGACATTGATACTTTTGTTTCAGAAGTAGTGATTAAGGCTATCAAGAACCACGAAGTGATTGTCGCCTCCTTACAAGAAAACATGAAGAAGTGGAAGTTTTCACGTCTTAATCGGATTGCCCAAGCTATTTTGCTTTTGTCAGTGTCTCATTATCGTTACGTTAAAGACGTAGATCGCAGCGTTGTCATTGATATTGCTGTGCGCTTGGCTAAACGTTTCCTTGATAAAGAGGATTATAAATTCATTAATGGTGTTCTTGATCATACTTTATGAAAGCTGGAGAGTTTTATACAGTTACCAGTTTAAATCGCCGCATCAAAGAATTGTTTGATAGCGAAATTTCTTTACGCTTTATTCGTCTAAAAGGCGAAATTTCGAATTTAAAAAAATATCCTAATGGTCATCATTATTTTACCCTGAAGGATGATAGCAGCGTTATTTCGGCCGTAATGTTTGCTAATGACGCTAGTCATGTTAATTTTAACATGAAGGACGGTGATGAAGTATTAGCTTATGGCTCAGTCAGCGTTTATCCGCAGCGTGGCAGTTACCAAATATATGTCAATGGAATCGAATTATATGGTCAAGGAGCCTTACTAGTTGAACTTGAAAAACTCAAACAGAAGTTAAAAGCCGAAGGATTGTTTGAGGAATCACGCAAAAGACCAATAGTCTCTTATCCTCAATCCATTGGTATTATTTCGGCATCCGGTAGCGCGGCGAGCGAAGATATGATCAAAAATATTCAACGTCGTTACCCAGTAGTCAAAATATATTTTTTTCCGAGTCTAGTTCAGGGTAGTGGAGCACCTAAAGATTTACTAAGAGCCTTTCTTTTGTCGCAAACTTATGATTTATCAACATTAATCATTGGTCGAGGCGGTGGGGCTAGTGAAGACCTAAATGCTTTTAACGATGAAACTTTAGTGCGAGCTTTAGCCAATAGTAAAATGCCGATTATATCGGCGATTGGCCATGAGATTGATTTTACTTTAGTAGACTATGTCGCCGACAAACGCGTTTCAACACCGACCGGAGCTGCCGAACTGGCAACTCCTGATAAGCGCGAAATATACGAAAGTCTAAACGAAAGCGCTCAGAGAATGAGCCAAGCTCTTATTAACCGTTTGAATAATCTAAAAGATCGTCTCGAATTATTAGGTAAAAGACCTTTCTTCTTGGATCCTAAATCTATTTACGCAAGTAAAGGACGTGACCTTAAAGAAATGCGGATTCGCCTCGCTAATGGAATGCACAATCGTTATCATAACGCCCTTAGTGTTGTAAAATCATATCAACAAAGACTTGAAGCCTTATCACCTTTTGGCGTATTGAAGCGCGGATATTCGATTCTTACTGATGAAGCAGGGAATGTCATAAGTTCTATCAACGAAGTTGAAAAAGAAGAAACCATGATTGCACGAGTGAATGATGGTATAATCAAATCCAAGATTATTGCAAAGGAGACTAAAGGTAATGGCTAAAGAAAAAGACATGAATTTTGAAAAGCAACTCGCCCGATTAGAAGAAATTGTAGCGACAATCGAAAGCAAAACCCTTCCTTTAGAAGAAAGCATCGCCCTTTATCAAGAAGGCAAGGCGATAATTCAGGCGCTTGAGGGAGCTCTTAAAGACGCCGAGAATAAAATAGCGGATATTTTGAAAATTGAATAATATTCAAATTTAACATAATAGTATAAAATTAGTATTTAATTAGCATGAAAAAATCAAAAATTAAACAAAAATTATCCTTTGATCTAAAGGAGATTAAGAATCCGGAATTTTTACGGGATCTTGATTATTCATCTTTAGATGTTCTTGCTTCCAACATAAGAACTGAGATTATTGAAAAGACAAGTAAGTATGGCGGGCACCTATCTAGCAATCTCGGAGTTGTTGAAATTACAATTGCCTTACACCGTATGTTTGATTTTAGAAAAGACAAACTTATCTTTGATGTTGGCCATCAATCTTATACACATAAAATTTTAACGGGACGATCACTGGAATATTTACGAAGTCGTAATGGTGTTTCAGGTTTTCAAAAAATATGCGAATCATATTATGATTGTTTCGAAGCCGGTCATAGTTCAACTTCATTAAGTGCAGCGCAAGGCTTTGCCTTAAATCGTGATGCAAAAGGACTGTCGTACGATGTCGTAGCTGTTATCGGGGATGGATCGATTGTTAATGGCTTGGCGTTTGAAGCTTTAAACAACATCTCGCATAATGACAATAAGGTTATTATCGTTTTAAATGATAATGAGATGTCAATCTCACGACCAACAGGCGGCATGGGCCGGTTCTTTTCGAAGATTTCAACGGCCTCTGGATATAATCGCCTCAAAATATCCTATAAACGTTTTATGTTTAGAACACGACTAGGTCATGGTATTTACAATTTTACCTCACGAGTAAAAAACGCCATTAAACGGAAGCTTGTCCCAACAACATATTTTGATAATATGGGTTTCCAATACATTGGATGTATCGATGGCCATAACATTAAAGCTCTTGAAAAAGCCATCATTAGAGCTAAACGAACACCAAAATCTGTCGTTATTCATGTTTCAACGATTAAAGGTAAAGGCTATAAATATGCTGAAAATGATGCGACTGGTTATTGGCATGGGGTTACACCTTTTGAAATTGCAACTGGCAAACCAATTAACCTTCATCCTGAAGAATTGTCTTGGTCGCACCTGTTTAGTGATCTTTTAACGGAGTTAATGGCTAAACGTGATGACCTGGTCATCATTTCCCCCGCAACGATTAAAGGTAGTGGCCTCGAGAATTTATTTGCCTCGTATCCAAAACGGACATTTGACGTCGGTATTGCCGAAGGCCATGCAATTACGCTAGCCAGCGGCTTAGCGGTAGCGGGCACACATCCAATCGTTTCAATTTATTCCACTTTTATGCAACGAGCCTTTGATCAGATTATTCACGATATTGCCCGCATGAATTTAAATGTGACCTTTTTGGTAGATCGTTCGGGATTGGTGGGCTTAGACGGAGAAACGCATCAAGGCATCTATGATGAGGCTTTCTTGCTTAATACTCCCAATACGATTGTTACAATGCCTTCTAGTGATGAAGAAGCTAAATATTTATTAAGTGAATCGCTTAATGCTCACGGACCATTTTTTATTCGATATCCCCGAGACCTTCTTAAGAAGAATCATTTAATCAAAGACGCGACGCATGAATTTGGTAAGTGGATTCTTGAAAATGAAGCCCAAAACAAGAAAGTCGCCATCATCGCCGTTGGTCAGTTACTCCGGTCTTTGAAAGAACTGATATTGTCTGAAAAAATAGATGTTACTTTGGTAAACGCTCTTTACTTAAAACCATATGATGAAGAAATGCTTCTTGCCTTAAAGAAGTATGATAATATCGTTATTTATGATCCTTACGCAACCGAAAACGGCTTTGCCGCTCATATTAAAACAAAACTTTGCAACCTTTCTTATAAAGGCGATATTCTTTCCTTCTCTGTTCCTGATACGTTTGTTTCCCAAGCAAAAATCATCGAACAACTCGAAGAATACGGCCTTTTACCGAAACAAGTACTTTCTGAAATAAAAAAACTTCTCTAAATAAAGATAAGGTTTGGTTAACATAACATTGTTAATAAAACCTTTTTTTAGTACAATATAATTGATGAGTAAAATTATTGCCCACATTGATTTAAATGCTTTCTTTGCAACTGCCGAAGAAATTCGTAATCCCAAACTTATTGGTCAACCAGTAATTATTGGTAACGATGGTCGCAAAGGTATTGTTTCAACTGCCTCTTATCCGGCTCGTAAGTTTGGAATTCGCTCAGGAATGCCAACTTTTCAGGCCAAGCGTTTGTGCCCCAATGTCATCATCTTGCCAGTTGATTTTCGCTATTATGGTTTATTATCACGTGAGTTTTTTGCATTTATTCGCAAATATAGCAAAAAAGTTGAAAAAGCCTCAGTCGATGAATGCTATGTCGATATGACCGAAACACTTCAGAATGTCGCTGATGTCGAATCATATTTAACTGATCTTCAAGACAAGTTGCTAAAAAAGACGGGACTCAAGTGTTCAATTGGAGTGGGGCCGACAAAGTTTTTGGCCAAAATGGCTTCCGATATGAAAAAGCCGATGGGTCTTACTATTTTACGAAGAAGAGATATTCCCACTTTGCTTTATCCTCTTCCAATTCGCGATTTTTATGGCATTGGTCGTAAGACGGCCCCGGTATTAGAAGCCGCTGGTATTAAAACAATTGGCGACTTAGCTCGGCGTATAAACGCCGATGATGCCAATTTGCATTTAATTCTTGGAAAATTTTTCTTTGTCATTAAGGATTGGGTCAATGGTTATGGCAATGATGAAGTTGATTTAGAGCCTTGGGATCCAAAGTCAATTGGCAATAGTTCGACTTTCATGCACGATACAAATGATTTTGCTGAAATTAAAGAAATGATTTCCTCATTGGCAAAAGAAGTCAGCGAGCGGGCTCAAACTGAACGTAAAAAAGGCTCAACAGTTCAACTGGTTATCAAAGATACCGAGTTTAAAACAATTAATCGTTCGATTACTTTTCAAGAGCCAACAAACGAATACGAAGTTATTTTTGACAAAGCTTTGACCTTGCTTGAACGGCATTATAAAGGTCAACTCATTCGTCTTGTCGGAGTAACGCTACAAAATTTAATTGATCCACGAGATTTAGTTATACAAATGTCTTTGTTTGATTATCGTAAGCACGAAGAAGAAAGCGAAACAAAACTTTTAATAAATGAGCTAAACCGTAAATTAAAAAAACCGATGCTCATTCGCGCAAGTGAAATAGAAATAGATAAAAAGGAGAAAAAAGATGAAAATTGATGACGCCATCGATTTATTTTTCCAATATTTAACGGTTGAAAAAGGTGTTCAAAAGCAAACCATTCAAGCTTACGCCGATGATTTAAAACAATTCTTTACTGTCTTTAAGGATAAAAACACAACGAACGATCTCCTTCCCAGCGATCTTACTGACTTCATTAAAATTCAAAGTAAACTTAATCGTTCAAACGCCACAATTCTTCGAAGGCTCTCCTCAACCAAACATTTTTATCGTTTTCTGGAAAAAGAAAAAATTCTTAATGAATCGGTTCCAAAAATTGATTCCCCAAGGGCGATAAAAAAATTACCGTTAACATTAAGCGTTGAGGAAGTTGAAGCCTTGTTAGAGGCTCCGGATTTAAATAAACCAGAAGGCCTTCGCGATAGGGCCATGTTGGAACTGATGTACTCATCGGGGCTGAGAGTTAGTGAACTAATCAATCTCGAAAGGGCTCATTTAAATTTTACACATGGGATAATTACCATATATGGTAAAGGCAATAAAGAACGCCGTATTCCGATTGGCGAATTCGCTCAAGAATTCTTAGTTAAATATATTGAAGAAGCACGCATTAAGAACCCTGGTAAAAACACAAAATTTGTTTTTCTTAATCGCTATGGCCAACCCTTATCGCGCCAATACTTTTTTAAACTGGTTAAAAAATATGCCTTCTATGTTGGCGTTAAAGAAAATATCTCACCTCATACCCTTCGCCATAGTTTTGCGACGCATATGCTTGATAATGGAGCGGAACTTCGAGCTGTTCAAGAGATGCTGGGTCATCAAAATATTGCCACCACGCAAATTTATACGCACGTTTCAAGTAAGCGCATTCTCAGTGCTTATGATTTGTATGCTAAGCGTAAATAATATACAATTTTTATGTTAATAAAGGAGTTACTATGAATAAATATAAACGTTTCTTCGTCATTGTCATTGATTCAGTCGGAATTGGCGAAATGCCAGATGCTGAAAAGTTCGGTGACAAAGGCGCCAATACCTTAGTTCATACCGCTCAAGCTGTCGGTGGTTTGAATGTGCCGGTTATGAATTCGCTTGGTCTGGGTGATTTAGCACCGATTATGGGAACAAACAAAGTCAATCATCCCAATTCATATGCCTTACGTCTGCGTGAAACAAGCGCAGGTAAGGATACAATGACAGGTCACTGGGAAATGATGGGCATTAATACCACCAAACCTTTTCAAACTTTTACGGATACTGGTTTTCCTCAATCTCTGATTGATGAACTTGAAGAAAAAACAGGCCATAAGATTATTGGCAACATTGCCGCGAGCGGAACCGAAATTCTCGTTAAACTTGGCGAACAACAAATGCGTGAGAATTCACTAATTGTATATACTTCGGCTGATAGCGTCTTACAAATCGCCGCCCACGAAGAAGTTACTGGCGTTAAAGAATTATATCGTTGCTGTGATATTGCTCGAGAAATATGCATGAAGCCCGAATACTTTGTTGGTCGAATTATTGCACGCCCCTTCGTAGGTACTGACAAGACCAATTTTAAACGAACTTCAAATCGTCATGATCTCGCTGTTTCACCAACGGGAACAACAACTTTAGACGTTTTAAAAGATAATGGTTACATGGTTAGCTCCATCGGGAAAATCAACGATATATTCAATACTATGGGTGTTGTTAAAGCCCAGAAAACAGTTTCCAATCTCGATGGTATGAATAAAACAATTGAAGAAGCAAAAAATCACGACTTTACTGGATTATGTTATGTTAACCTTGTTGAGTTTGATAGTGAGTTCGGTCATCGTCGAAACGCTAAAGGATATGCTAAGGCTCTTGAAGAATTTGATGTTCAATTAGGAGAATTGCTTAAAGTAATTAATGATGATGATGTCGTTTTAGTTACTGCCGACCACGGAAACGATCCAATTCATCACGGAACAGATCATACTCGTGAAAAAGTCCCGCTCCTTGTTTACTCAAAATCAATTAAGCAGGGCAGATACCTCGAAGAGCGCGAGACATTCGCTGTTATTGGAGCGACCGTTTTAGAAAACTTTGGACTAAAGAAAACCCCGAATCAAATCGGCGAACCTATTATGGAGATTTTTGAATAATGAAAATTAAAAGCATCATTTTGCCGCTTGTCGCTGTCACCTTGAGCGCATGCGGACCCACGACCGAAGATATCACGATTCGGACCATTTCCCCAGCGGGAGCCCCGGCTCTTGCTTTTTATGATCAAGGTAATAGTGATAACTTTGTGACGAATTCCACACCAAGCAATGTTTTAGCAGAATTTCAAACTAATTACTACAACGCAATTGTCTTTGATTCGATTAATGCTCTTAAGAGCATAAAAAACAACAATCTTGATTTTAAACTCGCCAAACTTATTACGGGTGGCAATTTCTATCTTGCTAGTATTGATAAAGCCGAGGGAATAATGCCAACTGCAGATGATGTCGTCGTCTCCTTTGGCGAAAATCTAATCCCTGATCTTGTCTACCGTAAGCTTAGCGAATACTGGGATATCGAAAATACACCATATTATGTTCCAAGCGTTTCGGAAGCTTTGGGTGTTTTGAAAACTGGTCTTTATGCAAGTCAAGAAGTGGATTTTGTCTTTATCGCTCAACCAGCCTTAAATATCGCCATGAACGATTCATCAGCGCCAACCTACGGAAAAGTCAAAGTTGTTAAAAACATTCGCTCTGAATGGGAAGATTTTACTGGCCAAACAGCCATTCCTCAAGCCGGGCTTTTCGTAAGAAATAGTCAATACATTTTAAATCCAGAGGCTTTTGAAGATTATGTTGATGATATGGTTGCAAGAATTGATGTGGCAATTGATAATCCGTCCATAGCAAAAACAGCTCTCGACGAATACGGTGACGCTGCCGCTCAGGCCGCAAGATTCGGATTTAACTCAAATATTATGTTAACCACTCAATCAGAGGGGGCTAATGGTTTCGGCTTAGTTCGCGGCACCGAAGAAGTTGATATCAACGAATTTTTGACAACTCTTGAACTTGAAGCGTTTGACAGTTCTTACTTTCTTGATTTATAAATAAGCTAGAAACATGGAAAAAACCAAAGCCTTTTTAAAAAAGCATGCCGTAATTATATATACGGTTCTTGGGATTGGCTTTGTTTTTCTTGTGTGGTGGCTAACATCGCTCATTGTTAAAGCTACCTTGTTACCCACCTTTCCAGGTCCTGAAGATGCGATTCCTTTATTTTTTGAGCTATTTGCTCTTTCTTCAACTTGGCTCGCTGTCGGCGGTACACTTTTACGTTTGCTAATTAGTTTTGTCCTCGCTTTTCTTGTCGGATCGTTAATTGGAATAGTGGCCGGAAAAAGCAAAGCTTTTCGTAGTTTTATGCGCCCATTAATCATAACCTTACGAACACTTCCTACTGCAGCTGTTATTCTCATTCTGATTGTTTTATTAAAACCAGCCTACGCCCCCATAATTATTGTTTTTCTTGTTATTTTCCCGATTTCTTATGAATCAATGGTCACTGG
The DNA here is from genome assembly GCA_023396795.1 of Bacillota bacterium. Taxonomy (GTDB): domain Bacteria; phylum Bacillota_I; class Bacilli_A; order RFN20; family CAG-826; genus UBA1424. The sequence continues at coordinate 14,831 of JAEWUY010000079.1, forward strand.
TCTACGCAACGTCAATAAAGAAATCAAAGAAGCTGCTAAGATTGACGGAGCGAGTCGCTTACAAGCAATCGTTCGGATTGATGTGCCTCTTTCAACGCCTTATATTTTGCTTGGTGTGGTTTCCAGTCTTGGCCTAGGAATGAAAATTTCAATCATGTCTGAAATTATCGCTGGCTCAAATCGTATTTCTGGTTTAGGCCGCTTAATCCATTTAGCGTATATCGAAGCTGACATGACACGAATCGTGGCTATTTCGATTTTTGCGATTATCCTGATTGGCTTGATTGACTTAGCCATGTATTTTGCAAAACAAAAACTAAAGACTCGTTAAAAAATATAAGTATCGGCATTATTAAAAAATCGAATGATTGCCTTTATGCGCGAAATAAATGTCCCGAGCTTGCCTCAGGGATTTTTTATTACGGCCCGTAATTAACTCGGGATTTGCTTCTTGTGATAAATCTTTTACCCATCCACATAAGAGACAAAATTCACCTTCGACACCTCGAGAAAGCGTGAATTCTCCACAGCAAGAACAACATTTTAAACTCATAAATTCATTATAAATCCTAATAGAAAAATATACACGTAGGGATTATAAAGGAATAGGGGAATTACCTAATTAGTAGATATTTAGTACTCTATTATAGCGTTCTTATTGTGGAGAACTTTCAAAAACAAAAACACATTCGCTGTTTATGGCTATAATGAAAAGCAAAAAACCATCGATGAATACTACAAATCATATTATATGGTTTACATAATGGAGGTTATGCGAAGTAATGGATATTGCGCTACAATTGCTTAAGAGGTCATTTTATGGAATTCACCGCTAGAATAAGAAAACATTCATCTCTCTTTTTTAGACTATCATTCGAAATTACTTTTCGGATTCGATGTTGCCAATATAAAAACCACCAAAATATTTTTAAGGTGGTTATTTATTTTTCTATCGTCTTGCTAATATTTTTTCGAGGCTAATTCGTTCGCGTTCTTCTTTTGAGAAAATATTTACGATGACATGATACGCATCAACGAGAATCCAACCTGAGGCTTCATTACCCTCGACATGGTTAACGGATCCTTTCATACTTTCGATTTTTTCGACAACTGCATCTTTGATCGCATTCATCTGCCGTGTGTTCGTGGCCGTAACGAGAATGTAATATTCGCTAAACGGCGTGAGCTCGCGGACATCGATGAGTTGAACGTCCTCGCCCTTTGTTTCTTCTAAAAGCTTTAGGATACCTTGTGTGTACTTATCTGGACTCAATTTCTTTCCCCTTCCCTAAATATAGTTTCATGCAGGCATCAGTTAACGGATTATTAATATCTTTGCCATTGGCAAGAAGATAATCGCGATTAGCACTCAACACAATTACAAAACCAAGATAATAGTTTTGATAACAACTCTTAATTAAAGAACGCGAATCGAATCCACGCAAAGGATCAATTTTGTCGGCGGCATAGATAATTTTACCAAGCGGACTCATGTGTGGCTTACCAGTTGCATGGAAACGGATTGCATCCAGTATTTCCTCGTCCTTAATGCCAAAATCTTTTTCGGCCAAATATGAACCAACAAATTGATGATAGGCAAAAGGTGGTAGGTTAACATAATCTTTAAACTGCTTTTTCATAATCGCGATCGTTTGTTCAGTATTCATACCTTTGCCTAAGTCGTGTAATAAACCCGCAACATAAGCTTTCTGGTATTCTGGACGCTCGTTCTTATGGGCGATAGAACGCGCTAAATGCGCTACAGAAAGACAATGTTCAAAACGTTTCGGATCAAGGTAATTAGCAATTTTCTCTATATAATAGAGACGATTCTTTTCAATATATTCTAAAACGCTTGAGGGAGTGTCGATTGACTGCAAATTGCGAATTTTGGTTGATGAGACTTCGCCAGTGTGCTGATAAGGTAAAATTTCGATTTGGAATTTCCTAGTTACGTTTTCGTCAACTTTGATTTCGGGGCGCGGAATATAAACGACCTTAACGAGTTTGACTATTTCCTCGGGGTTTTTCCACTGCTCAAATTGATTGACCTGATCGGCGCCAATTAATAAGTAAATCTGTTTATTAGGATATTTCTTAACAAAATAACGAACAGTATCAATCGTATAATTAATTTCATCTTCTGAACGAAGTTCATAGTCAGAGATAATGGATCCCGATGTACCATTTTGGCGAATTGCTAATGTCAGCATTTTTAAGCGATGATTAATTCCTGCTTCAGGATTTTTCCAGCGCGGGCTTTTACTTGGCACAAAAACAACATCCGCATTTAATAAAAAACTTGCGGCGTTGGCCATTCTTATGTGTCCATTATGTACAGGATCGAATGATCCACCAAAAAGAATTAAGTTTTCCATTAATTAACCGCTCTTTTTGGACTCGGCCGATATACAACAATCGTTTTACCAATGATCTTGATTAGTTCGCAACTAAGGCGGTTACAAATAATCGCCGCCAAACTTTCAACTTCACCGCTAACATTTTTATTAATGCTAATTTTTATTAGTTCATTTGCTATTAAGGCTTTATCAAGCATGTCAAAAACTTTATCAGTTAAGTTATCCTTGCCAATAATGTATTTAGTTTTAAGTTTATTACTTAAAGCAAATAATTCCTGTCTTTGTTTATTACTTAACATGCAGTATTTTAGACCTCGTTGTATAAAAGGAAACACTCTTAGGAACGTATAGACGGAATGTCTGATTATTGCCAATGAATGAGAACCAACCTAAGCCATTCACGCCAATATCGCGAGAACCCTCTTCATCGATGACAATATCATAAATATCAAAGTCCTTAAGGCTTTGGACATTTTTCGATGTCGGTTTGAGTAGGTTTTTGTTAAGAGTTTTTAAGAAAAGATTATTGGGCTCGAGCGTCACGATTTTCTTTAATTCAACATCATCAGAAAAATAACATCCCACCGCTGTTTTTTCGCCTTCGACTAATTCTAGACGAGCTAAACCACCGACAAATAGAGATTGGCCCTTTGCCAAAGTAAAGGAGCGTTTCTCAATCTTCTTTACTGGTACGATAGCTTTTAAAACTTGTTTTTCGACTTTTTCAAGAATTGAGGTATCGTTGCCAAGCCCAGGTGTGTCATAAAAATAAGTTGATTGGTCAATCGGTATTTGCATAACCTTAAGATTTGTCCCTGGATAATTTTGGGTGACAATATTAGTTCGACTAACATTTTTGTATTCTTTAAGAAAAACTTCCATTAACGTTGTTTTACCCGAATGTTTTTGACCAATAATATAGACATCTCTTCTGCGGCGCAGTTCTTTAATTGTGTCGATTAATTCACGTATATTGTAATTTTCTGAAGCACTGACGAGTTTGACATCAAGAACTTTAAGCTCTTCGACTCTCAGTCGATGAGCGACGTATTCTTTAAGCTGTTCATCATCGATTTCCAAAGGCATAATATCGCGTTTATTGGCGATAACTAAAATATCTAAACCTGATAAC
>JAEWUY010000107.1 GCA_023396795.1 Bacillota bacterium
GCCTAAGAGCACCATGGAATGGGAAAGAAATTTTCTTGTCAGCAATGCTGAAATTGAAATTTTGGCCTATGAAGACGAAATTCTTGGATTATCATTACCGTCTAAGATTGCTTTACAAATTGTCGAATGTGAACCAGCCGTTCGTGGCGACACCGTTAACAAGGCAATGAAAGACGCTATTTTAGAAACCGGATATAAACTTCGCGTCCCGCTTTTTGTTGAAAGCGGTGAAACGATTCTAGTCAGAACAGATAACGGCCAATACGATGGTCGCGCATAAGGAGAAACAGCAATGGAAACATGGTCATGGATTTTAATAATTGTTCTAGCTTTGATTGGCGGATTGGCTGCAGGCTTCTTCGTGTCAAGATGGCTATTTAAACGCGAGCTAACAAAAAACCCACCCATCAATGAAAACATGATTCGGGCAATGTTCTTATCAATGGGGCGAAAACCTAGTGAAGCACAAATAAGAGCTGTCATGAATAACATGAAAAATAGCCAGTAAATATTACAAAAAAGTATGATGAAAAGATGCCATAAAATTGGCATCTTTTTTTAATGTTCCATACACTATTCTTTATGTAAAATTGTGGCGGTGTAATAGCAAACAACAAAGTACCTTTTAATCATTGTCGCATGCTACTTTGTCAATCAAAAACGTAGATTTTATCGCCTTAATTTTATAATGTTTGATTTGCTCAAAACTTTATTCACAAGTGCATTATCGACTATTTATATACTAAATTAATACTATTTTATTTTAGCCACTTAATTTTGTTTTCTTCATTTTTGGCTAAGCGTTTAATGTTTTCGTGGTGACGTAAAATCAGGATAATTGTTATGATTGAAATGATAACTGCGTATTCCCAACAAACAAGAAAAATTGATCCGTTTCCCCACATTCCGAAATTGAAAAATCCGGGGTTAAATATATCAACAATAACCATCATCCAGGCGCCGAAAGTTACAGACAATGATGCGATGATTGAAGACAAAGAAACGAATTTTTTGTTTTTCAAAACAGCGAAGAAAACCATACCAAAAATAGATAAAAACCAGCTAGTAGCAACAACCATTCCTGCTAAGGCTGATACGGCTTTACCACCACGGAAGTTAGCGTATAGTGGCCAACAGTGTCCGATTGCCGCTCCAAGGGAAGCGAAGTAATAAAATAGCAAACCGTTTTTATATAAAGTTATGGTTTGTGATAATCCCGTAAAGTTAATAAGCATATAAACAGTCCAAATTGATAATACGGCTTTAGCAATGTCGACAACCATGACTGCCAATCCGGCCTTTTTACCCCAGAGTCGCCCAGCGTTAGTGCCGCCGGCGTTTTTCGACCCAAGATCACGCGGGTCTTGTTTGAAAAAAACACGACCAATCACGATGGCTGTCGGAAATGAACCGATTAAATAACCGATTATTAATGCGCCCAATCCAACTGCTATATTATATATAATATCCATATGTAATCATTCCCTAAATGCTTATTTATTATATAAAAGTATCATTACTTTTCAAAACTTATTTGTTATAATTACGAATTGATTTAACAATCACGAGGACCAAATGGCAGAAAAAATAATTAAAAGCACATATACAGCGGAAGATATTGACATTTTAGAAGGTCTTTCTGGTGTTCGTAAAAGACCAGCGATGTATATCGGTTCTACCAATTCCTCGGGGCTTCATCACCTTGTTTGGGAAGTAATTGATAATGGTGTTGACGAAGCCTTATCCGGATACGGCAATAAAATTGCCGTCACCATTCATAAAGATGGTTCACTTTCCGTTGAAGATGAGGGGCGCGGTATACCTGTCGATCTTCATCACCAAACAAACATGCCTGCTGTTCAACTAATCTTTTCTACTTTGCACTCTGGAGGGAAATTCTCCGATGCCGTCTATAAAAGTAGTGCTGGTTTACACGGTGTTGGAGCTTCGGTCACAAATGCTTTAAGCGAGTTTTTAGATGTCACTGTTTACCGTGATGGTTTAATCAACCATCTGCGTTTTGAAAACGGCGGAAAATTGGCGACACCATTGGAAGTTATTGGTAAAACCAATAAACACGGTACTTTGGTCCGCTTTAAACCTGACGCAACAATATTCTCTTCGATTGATTTTAAATGGGATACGATTTATAACCATTTGCAAGAAAGCGCCTTTCTTTTAAAAAGAGTACGCTTCATCTTAAAAGATGAAAGAACTGATTTATCACATGAATTTTACTATGTTGATGGTCTTAAAGAATACGTAACAACCTTGAATCAGAGCAAAAAACCACTCGGAAATGTGGTATCTTTCGAAGACGATGCCAATGGTATAATTATCGAATGCGCGATGCAATATTGCATCGAAGACTACAATGAATCGATATATTCCTACGCTAATAACGTTCGGACAAGAGATGGTGGTACTCATGAGACTGGTTTTCGAATCGGTCTAACTCGGGCTGTTAACGACTTTGCTGTTGAACATTCCCTTTTAAAAGGGAAAAGTAAAATCGAAGGTAGCGATATTCGTGAAGGTTTAACGGCTATCTTATCCTTAAAAATCCCCGAATCACTCCTTCAATATGAGGGGCAGACAAAATCTAAACTCGGTACTCCTGAAGCTATTCAGGCTGTTAATAATTTTATTTATAGTAAGTTAACTTACTATTTGAATGAGAACAAAGAGTTTGCCGTCAATCTTATTAAGAAGGTTAATGACTCACGTGACGCTCGTCTTGCAGCCCGTAAAGCAAAGGAAGATGCAAGAACAACTAAAAAGGTCAAAAACGATTTGCTTATTAGCGATAAACTGACACCTTGCCAATCAAAAGATTACCCTCTAAACGAATTATTCATTGTTGAAGGCGAATCCGCTGGTGGCACCGCTCGCAAAGGGCGCGATCGTCTTCATCAAGCAATTCTACCACTACGTGGTAAACCGCTTAATACCGATAATGTTACAATGGACCGCATGTTAAAAAACGAAGAGTTTGCAACGATTATTTCGACAATTGGAGCCAATGTTGGACAAAACTTTGACATTGAAGATTCGCGATATGGCAAAATCATCATCATGACTGACGCCGATACTGATGGCGCCCATATTCAAACCTTGCTACTTACGTTTTTTTATCACTATATGCGACCCCTTGTTAATAAGGGAAAAATATATGTAGCTGTCCCGCCTCTTTACCGTGTTTATAAAGAAGTTAATAAGAAAATCGTTTATGAATACGCATGGGATGATAAGGGCCTTGAAAAAGCAAAGAAATCGATTGGTCCCGGCTATAAAATTTCACGTTATAAAGGTCTTGGCGAAATGGATGCTGATCAGCTGTGGGAAACAACTATGAATCCGCGGACACGTCAGTTAGTTCGCGTTAAAATCGAAGATCCCTTACTCGTGGAACGTCGCGTCAGTGTCTTAATGGGCAAGGATGCCGCGGTCCGTCGTAAATGGGTCGAAGAAAATGTCGATTTCAATATGGTCGATCGCTTCATTGAGGAGGTCAAATAATGGTGAAAAAAGCTCCTGAAACTGTTGAAGTTTTCAAAGAAAAAATTTCAAACCAGCCTCTCGAAGAAGTCATGGGTGATCGTTACGCAACCTATGCTAAATACGTTATCCAAGATCGTGCTATTCCCGACGTTCGTGATGGATTAAAACCTGTGCAAAGACGTATCATTTACGCCATGTATGAATCAGGTAATATTTCGACTCGCGCCACTAAAAAATGTGCCCATACAGTTGGTGCTGTTATGGGTCGATATCACCCCCATGGTGACTCTTCAATTTACGATGCTTTGGCCCGTATGTCCCAAGATTGGAAAGTGCGTGTTCCCTTAATCGATTTTCAAGGTAATAACGGTAGTATTGATGGTGATGTTCCGGCAGCTTATCGTTACACTGAGGCTCGTCTTAGCGAAATCGCTGAAGAATTAACACGGGACTTGGAAAAGAAAACCGTTGATATGGATTTAACGTTTGATGATACAGACTTTGAACCCAGCGTCTTACCTGCTCGCTTTCCTAACCTGCTAGTTAATGGTAGTGAAGGTATCGCAGTTGCTTTAGCAACTGAAATACCACCTCACAACCTTCGTGAGGTCATTGACGCCGTTATTTGGCGATTAAACCACATCAACGTTACTCCCGTTGATTTAATGCGCTTTATCAAAGGTCCTGACTTTCCAACTGGAGGCTTGATATACGAAAGCGATGGTTTAAGAAATATTTACGAAACTGGGCGTGGTCGGATTGAAGTTGCCGCTAAAACCCAAATTATTGATGAAAAAGGTACAAAGCAAATTGTCATTACGGAAATTCCTTACAAAACAGTCAAAATATCAATCGTCTATGAACTCGATAAAATTCGTCATGGTAAAGAAATTGATGGCATATTGGAAGTTCGCGATGAATCTGATCGTAAGGGTTTGCGAATTGTTATTGATTTAAAAAAGGACACTAAGCCTGAAGTTATTTTGGCGTATATTTTTAACAAAACGCAGCTTAAAACCTCGTATTCAGCTAACGTCGTGGCTATCGTTAATGGTCGCCCCAAAACATTAAATCTTTTGCAAATTATTGACGCTTATATTGATCATCAAGTCGATGTTATTACGCGTCGTAGCAACTTTGATTTAAGCAAATGTCAAACCCGACTTCATATCGTTGATGGTTTGATTAAAGCTATTTCGATTCTTGATAAAATCGTCGCCGTCATTCGCTCATCCAAAGACAAGGCAAACGCCAAAGATAACCTTCAAAAGAAGTTCGAGTTCACCGAAACGCAAAGCGAAGCTATTGTCATGTTACAACTTTATAAGTTGTCCAACACCGACATCTCCACTCTAGTTAAAGAAAAAGAAGCCCTTGAAAAAACGATTTTAAAGTTGCAAGGTATTTTAGAAGATCGTAAAAAATTAGACCGTGTTATTATTGCTGACTTAAAAGCTATCGCCACAAAATATGGTGATGAACGACGCACACAAATCGTTGAAAAAGACATTAATTTACAGATCGATAAACGTGATTTAATCGCCAAAGAAGAAGTAATGCTTGCCATCACTCGTGATGGATATATTAAGCGTAGCTCAATCAAGTCTTATCGCGGCAGTGGTGTCGATTCTTTACCTGGAATGAAAGAAGACGATATTTTGGTTTACCGTGGTGTGGCGATGACGACCGATTTTGTTTTAGCCTTTACCAACCGGGGCAATTATCTTTATATCCCTATTCACGAAATCGTCGATACGAAATGGAAAGAAGAAGGCAAACACATTAATTATTTAATTAGTCTTGAATATAAAGAGAAAATTGTCTGTGCTTTTGCGGTTAACGAATTTAGAAGCGACTTGTTTTTGGCCTTAGTGACGAAAAAAGGTCAAATTAAACGAGTGCGTTTGAGCGACTTTATTGTTGTTCGCTATGCCCGCCCGATTACGGCCATGAAATTAATTGGCGATGATGAAATTGCCGATGTGGTGGTGACAAGTGGTGATAGCAATATTCTTGTGACGACAAGCACGGGTGGAGCAATTCTTTTTAATGAAAATGATGTTTCAATTGCGACCTTAAAATCTGGTGGTGTTAAAGCAGTGGCGGAACTTAAACCCGCGACAATTATAAAAATGCTTGTCTTTGAAAAAGACGAAAAAGCCAAGATCGTTTTGTTAACTCATGCCGGACATGTGCGCATTTATGACTACTCCAATACGCCTTTAACAGCGCGGCTAGGTAAAACGACACCAATTTACCCATGTTTTAAAACTGAGCCTCATAATTTGATTTATGCTCGCAAAATTGATAGTAAAGATGAAAAGATTTCGCTTCGTGTTCAAGCTAATAATAAATCAATAATCGAAGTGGTGGTCGATGATTTCTATGTCACTCCACGCGCCAAATACGCTAAAGGCACAATTACTCTGCCCCGTCGTTCCCATTTAAATATTGTTTTCCGTGAAGATAACATTTTAATCGATAAAAACATCATTGCTCATGAACCCCCTATCAAAGAAGAGTTCATTAACGAGAGTGATGATGATAGTCTTGATAAAAATAGCGAAGAATATAAACAAATATCAATCTTCGAAGAAGACAATTCAAAAAAGTAACCTGAATTTTTAAAAGATAATTACTCAATATTTCGTAATGTAACAACGAGGTTTGCGACAAAAACAATTATTTGTAAACCCATTGCGATACTCACATAATAAATATCGTTTTTTCCTAATCGAAAAGTTTGAAAAACAACAAGAGCAAACGCCAGCGCAAAAAGACTAATCATGATGGCCAGGGCCGGAATAAAGATTGTTAAAAAGAGACTAATAGTAACGATAATCATCGCGCCATTTTCAATAAAAAACCGAGCGATTAGCGATTTTGGTAAATTCATTCTCCTATTATAACAAGAAACGTCGAAGTCTTTTTTGATTATTTATTAGTATTTATCTATATTTTTGACCATATTATTTGTAAAATAAGATTATGAATCAACGTTTAGTTCCTTTTTGTGTGGCGAAAAGCATTTACGACATCGCGCCAACTTTTTTTCAGAAATATCACATCACGACCTTATTCGTTGATCTTGATAATACTCTTGATGCTTTTCATCAATCTCTGCCAAGTCAAAGAGCGTTAGAACTTAAAAAAAGGCTCGCAGAAATTGGCATAGAAATAATTGTTGTTTCCAACAATACGTCCAAACGTGTCTCCAAATACGCCCAGGCTCTCGGTGTCCGCTTCGTTGGTTCGCTTAAAAAACCATTTTCCTTTAAACTAAAAAAGTTTATTAAACGTTTAAATATCGACGTGAATACAGCAATGATGATTGGAGATCAAATTATCACAGATGTTATTTGTGGAAACGGAGCGGGCTTGCGAGTTATCCTTACCGAAAAGTTAGTAGGCGAAGATCAGTGGACAACTCGAATTAATCGCGTGTTTGATCAACCGCGATACGAAAAAATGAAAAAACAAAATCTTTTAATCAGCTGGGAGGAAAAATAATGGCTAAGCTAAATATTATTCGTCGGTGCTATTCTTGTGGGGTCGTTTTGCAAAGCAAGGACCGTCAAAAAGACGGCTATGTTGAAAAAGAATTATTGCAAGATTTGTCCAAAGGCGTACTATTTTGCCAAAAATGTTTTCATAGCGAAAAATATAATCTTTCGCCAAAAGAATCTAGTCTTGATCATGAATTTTTCACCCTTGTTGCCGATGCCCAAGCCACAGACGCCTTAATTGTTTATGTTATAAATCTTTTTTCGTTTGAAGCCGGATTTATTCGTGCTTTGAATCAATGGTTATCGGGTTTAGATATTTTAGTTATCGCCAATAAACGCGACATTATGCCTTCGGAAATCGATGATGAACAACTTAAAGAATATGTCGCTCATCGACTGAGAGTCGAAAAGCTTAAAGTTCTTGATGTCAAACTCGTTAGTGCTTCAGAAAATTACAATATACGCGAATTAATCGACACAATTAAAGAACTACGTCGAAGAAG
>JAEWUY010000129.1 GCA_023396795.1 Bacillota bacterium
GCATTGCGGTCTCTAATACGCCAGATGGCCCAACTGAAGCGGTAGCAGAAATGACTGCATCGGCATTGCTTTCTATCATCCATAATATCGTTCCTTCAAATTCTGATATTCATAATGGGATTTGGAAAAAAAGACTGGGCAAATCAGCAGGAGAATTATGTGTTCTTATCATTGGCTATGGAAGAATTGGCAAGAAAACAGCTGACTTATTATTAAAACTTGGCTGCAAAGTGTCGGTCTTTGATCCATTCATTAAGGAGTATTCGGCAAGCGCTCTTGTTGATATAGTGCATAAATATGATGTCATTTCTTTACACGCTTCTGGAGAAAATGAAATTTTGACTCGAGATATAATCAGCAAATTGAAGCCGGGATGTATCATTCTTAATAGCGCTAGAGGCAAACTGGTTAACGAAGAAGCTCTATTTGAAGCACTTAACTCAAACCAGGTCTCCTTTTTTTGGGGCGACGCTCTTTGGACTGAGCCATATAAAGGATTGCTCATTGGCTGTCCCAATGCAATTTTGACGCCCCATATTGCAACATATACTGATAAGTGCAGAAATGATATGGAATATCAAGCGGTAGAAAATTTACTGCGAGATATGAAAATAGGGAGATGAATACTATGGCAAAAACAGTTTTTATCACTGGAGCTTCGGGGGGAATAGGGAACGCGATTTTTACTGAATATATGCAACATGGATACAATATTATTGCTCCAACCATTGAAGAACTCGATTTATCTAGTCGAGAGTCTATTGATTCATATTTCGAAAATAACAAAAACCTTTGCGTTGATATATTAATTAACAACGCCGGGGTTAATTTTGTTAATGATATAGACCGAGTCATTACTGACGATATGGATCAAATGATGTCCATTAATTTATTGGCTCCAATTATTCTTATTAGAAGCCTTGTCGGAAACATGAAGAAGAATGGTTTTGGAAGAATTGTGAATATCAGTTCCATTTGGAGCGAAGCTGGTAGACCAGGAAGATCCATCTATGCCGCGACTAAAAGAGGGCTCAACGGAATCACACAAACTCTTGCAGTTGAACTCGCTCAATACGGCATCCTTGTCAACAGTGTTTCTCCAGGTTTCACACTTACCGAGTTGACTCTTGCCACAAATACTCTAGAACAATTAGAACAATTAAAAAGCAAAGTTCCGCTTGGCAGGCTCGCACAGCCCGAAGAAATAGCCAAAGTGGTGTTCTTTTTAGGAAACGAAAACAATACCTACTTGACAGGGCAAAACATTGTTGTCGATGGAGGATACACTTCTCTATGATAATTAACTCAATTTTCAGAAAATATACCGTTTCAATCTTTACTGATTTCTCGTTTTTTGAAGAAATAAGCAAGATTAAGAACAAATTTTTCATAATCGATAAAAAGGTTTACGAATTATACAAGGACGTTTTAGATAAATTGATTGATTCCGATGTTTTCTTTGTCAATGCCATTGAGGCAAACAAAACTGAAAAAACGGCTTTTGAAGCCATAAATGAAATTGTGAAACTGCCAACAAAAAGAAATACCAATTTAATTGTTATTGGCGGAGGTATTGTTCAAGATGTTTCGTGCTTTGTTTCTTCTGTTTTGTATCGTGGAATCTCCTGGCATTTTATCCCGACGACGCTTTTGGCTCAAGCAGATAGTTGTATCGGCAGCAAGTCTTCACTTAATTATGAACATTATAAAAATTTAATCGGGACATTTTATCCGCCGGAGGCAATTTATATTTCGACAAGTTTTCTACCAACTCTCGAATACAGAGATTTTCTAAGCGGAATCGGCGAAATGTTTAAATGTGCACTCATGGCGGGGAAAGAAGCTTTTTACGAAACATCAGCCCATCTTGATAAAATACTACAAAAAGATAACGGCACCCTTGTTTTTGAGATTAATAAAGCCTTGTCTTTTAAGAAAAAAGTAATTGAAATTGATGAATTTGATAGAGACTACCGCAATATAATGAATTATGGTCACACTTTTGGTCACGCCTTGGAATCAAATTCGAATTTCGCAATACCTCATGGTCAAGCCGTTTCTATTGGAATTCTCATTGCTAATGAGATTTCTATGCAACGAGGAATATTAAGAGATGACTATGCATTCGATATTTTTAAATCACTAGTTCGTGTTATAAGCAATGAGCTGCTGCAAAAATCACACTTCTCTGAAAACTTGATTAGCATTATGAAAAAAGATAAGAAATTTGCAGGCCTCACGCACACTTGCATATTACTCGACAACAATAAGATTAATAAATGCCTAGATGTGACTGATGACGAAATCAGACAGGCACTAGACAGTATAGTGAAAAAGTTATTAATTTGAGAGGAAAGTCAACAATGCTGAAATCATTTCAACTAAATGAATATTCTTCTTTGAAAGATGTTGTCCAAGACGAAAAAATTGCGCAAATAGAGAGGAGCCTTGCCAAGGATTTTGTCTTAAGTCAGATGTCTTTTCATATCGAAGAGTCTGAATGCCCGATTTGTCATAGCGATGAACACACCAATTTCTTTGTGAAGTGGGGCATTAAGTATTTGAGATGTAGGCACTGCGGAAGCATTTATGCGGTTTGCTCAAAAAGTTTTGTCAAAGCTTATAAAGAAGATTCAGCCATCCGCGACTTTAGAATCAGCAAGGAGTATCAAGATGATGCTGAAAGAATGAGACACACAAATTGGGTCGAGTTTTTAGATTGGCTCAAATTCCGTTTTTTCCGATTCAATGGTGCTCGAAGCAATTTAGTGATTACTGATTTTGGAAATCGATACAAAGGTTTCGCCAACCTAGTTATTGCCGATAAAATGTTTCGCAAATATCAGCTCGTCGATTCTGCTTTAGAAACGGACTACAACGTCAAACAAAGCGATGTCGAGGCAGCTGACATAATAATATTTGCAAATCGCATTCAACAGTCTTTCGATCCAGTAGCAGATCTCGCCGCATTAAAACCCATTTTAAAAAATGACGGAATAATAATATTACAATCTCGCTTAGGCAGTGGTTTTGATATACTGACTTTAAAAGGACAAAACGATAAGATATTTCCTTTTGAACATATCCTTCTTCCATCAAAGGAAGCTCTTTTCACAATTTTAGACGAGGCTGGATATGAAATATTAGAAGTAACGACACCAGGGAATCTCGACGTTAATTATGTATATTCTAAAAAAGATTGTCTCTTGGACGATAATATTTTCACAAAATATATGTTCGAACATTCATCTCCTGAAACACTTCGCGAGTTTCAAAGATTCTTACAAAAAAATGATTTAAGTTCTTTCGTTCAAGTAATCGCTAGGAAAAAATAGGTATCATGAATAATAGAAAGCAACTAAAAGTCATCATCATCGGGATGGGCAAAATGGGCAAGATTCGCCTTGATGCTATGCAGAGGCATGGTGGATTTGAAGTTGTGGGTTTATGCGATAACGATTTGTCTGCGCTTCAAAATTACGATTATCCTAAATTTGATAATTGGCGCATTTGCATAGAAGAAACAAAACCTGATGTTGTGGTGGTGTGCACGATTAATCTAGTCATTCCTGACATAGTATGTTATGCATTAGAACACGGCTGTCATGTTTTCTCAGAAAAACCTCCCGGCCGAAATTTAGGTGACGCATTAAGAATGCGCGAATGCCATTCAAACGCTTCATCGCTTGTTCTCAAATTCGGCTTCAATCATCGATATCATAATTCAATCATCGAAGCAAAGGCTTTAATTGATTCTGGAATATTAGGAAAGCCCGTTTTTGTTCGCGGAGTCTATGGGAAAGCAGGCAACACCAACTATGCCAATGAGTGGAGAAACAACCCAATGTTATCAGGAGGAGGAATCCTGCTAGATCAAGGCATCCACATGCTTGATTTGATACGCTACTTTTTAGGCGATATTTCCGAAGTCTTTAGTTCAATTGATAATCTAGTTTGGAAAGAAATACCCACCGAAGACTCAGCGTATATCGTCTTCAAAACAAAAAATGGCGAAATTGCCTCCCTTCATTCTACCTGCATTCAATGGAAACATAAGTTTGATATGGATATCATTTGTGACAAAGGCTATATAGCTCTTAATGGGATTTTAACTTCAACTCAAAGTTATGGAGAAGAAAGAATAACGTTTTACAAAAAAGATTTGCAGTTGGCAAGCGGCAAACTAGGAAACCCCATTGAATACACCATGTGTTTTGACACCGATTCTTCTTGGGATTTAGAAATCGGCGAATTTTATGATTCTATCGTCTTCAAAAAACCAGTTTTGAATGGAACTGATAATGATGCAGTTGAAGTGATGAGACTTATTGATAAAATCTACAGAAATAATGACCGGAGGATATAGCATGGTTATCGATAGAATTACTAATTTGAGCAGATACTTGCCTTCGAGAGTATATGAAAGAATGGAAAAAGTTCTTCACAAAATCAACAAAGATACGGTTGATGGCACGTACAATATTGATAAAGATATGTTCATTAAGGTCATGAGTTATGAACTACAAAGCGAAGATGAATGCAAACTCGAAGCCCATAATGAATATATAGATATTCAATCTACATTAGTCGGCGTGGAAGGCATTGGCATTTTTGATAGAAACCCCTTGACTGTGACCATTCCATATAATGCCGAAAAAGATGTTATATTTTTTGAACGGGAAAAGGCAAGGATTAAAAACAATATAGTGATTTATCCGCAGGATTTTGTTTTGCTGTTTCCCGAAGAAGCTCATAGCCCCAAGCAAAAAGTGGCAGGCTATAAACCTCAAGTTAAAAAATTCGTTATTAAACTGAGAGCTTCTTTGTTTAGGGTTGAGAATGATGATTAAAGTATGCCATGTTACATCTGCTCATCGAAACGATGACCCGAGAATATTTCAAAAAGAATGTACGACATTGGCCATGAATGGCTACGATGTATATTATGTTGCTCCCGGGAATTCTTTTCTTAAAAACGGCGTACATGTAATTGGCGTCGCCAAAAAGAAATTTGCTGGTTTTTTTGGAAAAGTTAAACGTCTATTATTCTTTAGCCGATCGGTATATATGAAGGCGAAAAAACTCGATTGCGACATATACCACTTTCACGATCCTGACATGCTAAGATATGCAATCAAATTTTCAAAAAAAGGAAAAAGGGTCATCTTTGATTTTCACGAAGAATACCATGAATCTATTTTAAACAATGAAAGAAAATCGATTCCTCGAGCATTCGTAAAACTTGCTGCAAAATACTATCTGCATCTTCAAAATAAGGTTTGCAGATTTGCAAGTGGCTGTATTGTTGTTAATCCACAAATGTATGGCAAATGGACAAAATACTCAGAAAACGTTATTCAAATCACTAATTATCCAATTATTTGCCCTGCCATTTCGAATTTAAAAAAGAAAAAGAATTTAATTGTCTTTGCCGGAAAGAATCCCGACAATTATTCTCAAGACATTTTTATTAAGGCCATTTCTTCGATACCAGATATTGAATACCACATTTATGGTGATATAAGTGCGCAGCGGAAAAGTGAACTTCTAGCTATTTCATCAAGAGGAATAAGCTTCAAAGGAACAATTCCTTTTGATCAAATGTATCAAGTAATTGCCGAAGCGGCTATCGGAATGGCTGTCACTGACATATTCTTTGTTGACGGCGATAAAAAAGGCTCAATAGGCAATACAAAGCTCTTTGAATATATGATGATGAAAGTTCCTGTCGTCTGCACAAATTACGATAATTGGAAAAAAATCGTCGAAAATGATCAATGCGGTATTTGTGTTGACCCGCATGATGTCGGCGAAATCAGGGACGCCGTAAATAAGATATTAAACGATTCAATTCTAGCCGAGACGATGGGCAAAAACGGTCGATTGATGGTTGAGAAGAAATACAACTGGGCCAATGATGCGAAGACTCTTCTCGCTTTTTATGATAGCTTAGTTCATGCAAAACTATAC
>JAEWUY010000135.1 GCA_023396795.1 Bacillota bacterium
AAATAGGCACCAATGGTTTTTGTTTTCTATAGAAAATAATGGAACCAACAAAAAGAAGAAATCCGGAAATCAAAAATCTTAAGCCCGCAAATAGCAATATATCAAAAGTATTTTCTGAAGAATTAAAGCCAAAAGAATGGAATTCGAATTTGACAACCGCGTAAAGAGAACCCCATAAGGCCATCACTAAAACACCGAGTAATATGATAATTAACATTTTCTTATTCATTATCTTTAATCACTCCTGATGCAATAAGTGTCAATCTATGAACTAATAATTCATGTTCATAAGAATAAGGATTCTTTTCGCCGTTTAACATTTTAACGAGGTGTCTAAATTGATCTAAATATCGATAATTAGGTTCTTTGATATCCACTACTCTTCCACAAGGTGACCATGGTTTTGGACTATCTAAAAGATAACATTCTTGTACAACCATCTTGTTTTCAATTGGGGAAACTTTAATCGTTCCTTTACTTCCACACACTTTAAATTCACGGTTCTCCCATCCATTTACTTCACTGCCAAATGTTTTGATAACAGCAGTGCCTTTAGGATAGGTGAAAACAGCCATATTGTTCTCTTGGTAAGAAATATCATCAATTCCAGTTTTTGAATTAAAAGTATCGATTTTTAGTGGTTTTCCCATTATAGAAACAATTAAATCAATAAGATGAATGCCATAGATATACATGAACGGAGCAGGTATATCATATTGTCTTAGATTTTCTTTAAATGCTTTTGGTAAACCTGTAGACATATCCGCATAGATATGGAAAATATCGCCTAGTGCACCTTCTTTTATTTTATTCAAAGCGTATTCAATGCCTTTGTTGTAACGGTACATATATCCCATCTGAATAATGAGTTTTTTATCCTCGGCTTCTTGAAGTATATTTTTCCATTCATCAATATCTAATCCCGCAGGCTTATCTAAATGCATAGAAAGATTTCTTTTTAAAACTTTTTTAGCAAACGCCATGAGGTTTTTTACCGCAGGTTCCACTAAAACAAAATCAATATTAGGAATAGCAAAAAGTTCATCTTCACTATCAACAAATCTAACGTTTTTATAAACTGATGAGTTTTTTGCTCTTCTTTGATACACATCTTGAGATTCACAAAAAACACCAGCCACACCAAATTCATCGGGATGTTCTAACATCTCTTTGACTTTTGCTTCACAATGATTGTGATCAATTCCAAAAACTACAACTCTAGTTTTCATATTGATAATTCCATCATTTATACTATATAAACATATGGCTTTATTAAAAATAGCATTTTAGATTTTTTTATCAATTTTGATATTTGTATTTTTCCCTTATTTATTACAAAATATTAATATGGAAGAAAAAAAGTTCGCCTTTTCCTCAATAGTAATAAAGAAAATTTTTGCTATAAATGATATTAGTGTTACATCTACCAACAAGATGGTTTTTCGTAATAATCGTCCTTGTTGTGCTTTAGCTTTTAAACTAAACGGAAAGACAGTTTACTATAATTCTTGTGTTTCTTATAACTCCACTCCTGAAACAATGGTTCTTTTAGCAAAGAACGCATCTTATCACTGGATGTGTAAGGAACTTGGTGAATGTATCATGATTGAGTTTGATGCTGATTTTTTAGATAACGACTTCAAGATCATTTCTTTTGATATTAATCCAAAGAAGATAACAATTATCGATAATTTACTTCATAAATTAAAAAATGTTTGGTTGAAGAAAAAAGATAATTATTATTTATCATCCATGTCGATGGTCTATGAATTATTAGCAATTTTTGATAGTTCCATCAAAGAAGATTATTATCCAAAAGCTACAGTTGCGCTTATTCAGCCAGCGATAGATTACATGGATAACAATATCAACAATAAAGATATATCCAATTCCAGCTTAGCGAAATTATGCAATATTTCAGTCGTGTATTTCAGAAAAACATTTGAAAGAGTATTCCATATTTCACCAATGAAATATCTAAGAATTAACCGTATTAAAAAGGCCAAAGAATTGCTCCTTTCTGATTACACTTCCATTTCTTCCATTGCGGAAGCTACTGGTTTTTCAAATATCTATATTTTTTCCAAAGCATTTAAAAACGAAACCGGCTTATCTCCAACCGATTTCGTTAAATCAACTTATAAAGAATAATTCTGTTTATGGTGCAACATAGTAATTGTTGCAGTTTGTCACATTGGAAGCGCTTGTTTTATATCCAATAATATAACCAATGCGATAATTTGCTTCTGTTCCAACATCGACATCAGGAGTTCCGCCATAAGTAGCATCCGAGCCAAAGACTCTATTATAGTTGTTGCAATCTTTTAATGAACAATAAGACATACCAACAATGCCACCAAGTCTCACTGAATTCACACCACTAACGGTGGTATAACTTGTGGCAATTATTTCGCCGTAATTGTTGCATTCGCTCAATAGCGAGTCGCTCTTTATTGTATTAGAAGCATCTCCAACACGTCCTGCAATACCGCCAACATATGATGTTCCAGATATTGTTGGTTTGATTGTGTTATTACCATTAGAGCAACCAGTTATTAATACTTTTAAAGTGTTTGTGGTTGATCCTTTTGCACAACCGATAATACCGCCAACATGCGTTCCACTTGTGCTTATAGAAGCCAAATTAATGCAGTTAGAAACTGATGCTTCTGTTGAACCTGCGGAAGTAGAAGTCGTAATTAAACCAATAATACCACCAGTGCAAGGTCCACTATTTTCTATAATCGCGCTTTCGGCATTTGTGCAGTTAGTAATTGTGCAACCAAAAACCTTTCCAGCGATTCCACCGATACCACCAGAAGTTAAATTACCTTTACCGGTGACTTTCCCTTCATTAATACAGCCAGAAATCACTGCTTTGCTATAAGCAACACCAACTATTCCGCCATTGCTATATGAACTAGATACCTGAACTTGGCCATCCTTAGTGTAATTGATTGATTGTCCATAAATCGTGCCATGGTTTTCGCAATCAATTATTTCTGTTCCGCCATTGCTATCGCTTGTTCCAGCAATTCCAGCGATACCGCCGGTCTCAAAAGTACTATAAATATCGCCATAGTTTTTGGAATTTCTAATAACTGTATGGCCATAAGAATATCCAACAATTCCACCAACTGTGTGACCTCTATAACCGCTTACGCTTACTGTTCCATAATTTTCCACATATTCAATTGTGGCGGCATTTGTATATCCAACCACACCACCATAATGGTAAGCATTGACAGCGTTTGTATTGATAGATAAGTTGGCATAGTTTTTAACATGAGAAATAGAGCCTGTTAATTCACCGACAACAGCACCAGTACGAATATCAACTTTATTATCAGAATCTTTGGTGCCACAGACAGAACCCCTTAAAGTAAAGTTCTTTATTTCTCCGCTAACAGCGCGGAACAAAGCTGAGAATCTATCATTTGATGTTCTAATGGTGATTGTATGATCATCGCCATCAAATATTCCAGAAAATGGTTTTTCTGGACTAGCTATACCACCAAAATCAATATAACTGCTGAGATCAATATCTTTGGTTAGTTTGAAATACTTGTTTGAGAAATTAGTAATGAATCGTGATTGATAAGCAAGTCCCATAAATTGTTTAACATTTTCAATCAAATATGGGCTTTCTAAAGTTCCGAGTCCTTGCCATTCAATATCATATGAATAGCCATCCCATTCATCATCTTCATAATGAACTGTGGCTTCGTTTTTTAAATCTTTAATAACTAAATCCGCGCATTTTCCCATCTCTTTTCCAAGAGCGATCATCGATGTGGCATCTAAATGTGCAGTATCAGTATTATCGATATCTGTATGGAAAATTGACTCATCATCAACGCTGATGTAATAGCCTTTAGAATGCGCATTAGCATATGTTTCTTTAACTTTATTAATAGAATCTGAATTAGTCCAATGTGAAGGAATAATGCCGCCATCAATTGTGGCTAATCCATTAGGAGTTAAATAATTTTTACTTTGTAAGTAGTTTCCTACATCTTTGACAAAATTGTTCCATAGATATGAATAATGTTCATGGAAACCTAAACCATCACTTTCACCTTGCATCCAGTTTAATCCAACGATTTCTGGATATAGATTCTTTTGTTTCAACAAAGCCATACCTTCATCAATTGTTTGTAAGAAACGAACATAAAGGTTATTGCTTTCAAATTCGGTTTTTCCTAAATAGGGAAGTGATGATTCAGTGTGCCATCTTGCGTACAAAGTTGAAGCACCTGTTGCAGATTTGATGATATAGATATTTTCATCTGGATATGCTTCATGTATTTGTTCCGCAAATCCAACTTCTGGGCCAAAACATAAATCGCCATCTTCTACAGTGGCGGTACCAATTTTGCCCATACCTAATTTCACTTTTTCAAAGTCATCATTGAACTTATGCTCATTTTCTGAAAAAGAAGAGTTGATGAAGTAGGCATAAACACCATCAATTCCTTTTTTATATTTTTGATATAATTCGTCACTAATATGATCTTTAAGATGATAAGCATATGAGTGTCCAACAGCATTACTTTGGCCTGCCAAAAGAAATACTTTAACGATAGGTATCTTTTTGACCTCATTGCACCCATCTCTCATACAATGAGAAACCATATATTTCCCATCTTCGTCACGAACAAATTCGCCCCACTGATGCCCTAATTCTTCTTCATATACAATTTGAGTATCAGTAAAAGTTTTATCATTATATGTAATTGATGCGACATATGTTGTATTACCTTTTTCATCGCATGTTGAATCAGTGTGAGTTGTTTCTATTTCGCCATCAAAATGAATGTGGTCTTCACATCTTTTACAAGTAAACTCGGCAACCGCAGTCGAATAATCCTCTCCCCAGTCCCAATGGATTGATTCTTCATCATAATCGTGTCCTAAAGCGGGGATTGTTTCGTCGTATGATTTTTCTGGTTTTTCTTTACAGTTGTGTCTAAGAATTCCATCAGTAGTACATGTGGGTTCCAACACAACTTCTTCTGACCAAGTTAAATCTTTATCATCTATAGATGATGTTTTACTTGAATTACAGCCAACCATACATAAACTGGCCAAGGCAAAAAGAATGAGAGTCTTTTTCATAAGCACAATATTTATCTGTTTTTTCATTCGTTTGTAATGTTAGCGGTTCCACCATTACTACCAACAATAAAACCAGGAGTTGTGGAAGGGTTACCTGTTCCGCCGATATTAGCGCTGGCCACTGTTTCACCGATTTGGATGACACCATCATTTAAACAATTTGTAATATTAACAACTTTGCTTCCAGCAACTCTTCCAACGATACCGCCGGCATTCCTTGTAGCTGTAACATCACCATGATTTTCACAACTAACGATACTCGCATTAACATTAGCTAATCCACAAATACCAGCTAGTGAACCATATCCGCTTTGGAGGTTAGACAATGTTACATAGTTTTTACACCCAGTGATAGTTGAGCCGACTGTGTCAATGCTGCCAACAATACCGCCGTTATAGTTACCCTTAACCGACATAGTAGCTTGGGTTTTGCCGGCTAATATTTCTTCAGGGGTATATCCATAAACACAATTTTGCATTGTGCCGCCAAACCTTCCAACGATACCACCGATTCTTGTGCCATATTGTTCATTAGAAACAATGCTACCAAAATTCTTGCAATTAGAAATTGTTCCTTTTGAAGATTTGCCGGCAATACCGCCAATATTTGCTTCAAATGCCGTAGAAATACCATCACGTTTTCCAAACGAGAAATTGGCATCGTTTAAACAATTAGATATTGTAACTTCAGAGCCATCGTTGTTCCCAACGATTCCACCAATATAGAACCTACTAACTGATAATTCGCCATGGTTTTCACAATTTGTAATTGTTGTAGAATTATTACCACCATAGATAGAAGCAACTACACCCGCAGCTGTATCTAAAGCTGCAACGCTAGCGTAATTTATAATACCATCAAATGATGCGCTTCCAGTATTTAAACAAGCAGCTAATGCTGCGGCAATTGTATAACTGCCAGCATTAACACTTCCTCTAAGCGTTAAATCCTTAAACGAAGCTCCGTTACCAACAAATGCAAATAGGCCACTTCTACCAGTATTTCCACCATTGGTTCTTCCTGGCAAATTAATCCACATTTCATGGTTATTTCCGTCAAAATGGCCCGAGAAAACATAAGATGTTGTATTGTTAACAAATGTAGTTACCGGATCTAATTCTGTACCAATATCCGCACCTAATTTGAAATATCTGCCTCTAAATAAATTGGCTGATGCTTCAGTAGTAAATGCATCCCATTCAGCTTTAGTGCTAATTAAATAAGGATCAGTTTCAGAACCAACGCCTGCTAAATCCCATGTCCAAGTGGCATCCCATCTGTCATCTGGATCGGCAGCTTCACCTGTTGTTGAACATGTAAAATCTAAGGATAAGGAAGAAAGAGTAACACTTGAGCCTTCAGTGGCAATCATAAAATGTTCACCACCATCAACAGCCACCGAAGTGCCGGACGATAAAGCAAATGATTCGTGTTTTGTGATGATTTTATCACTTACCGAACCAGTCATGACTTTAAAAGCACCACTCGCGGAATAATTAATATCATGTAATCCATTGAAACAAGTTTCGTTTCTTAAATATCCACCAGCGTCAATAGTAATGCTGCTCGCGCCAAAGGTAACGTTTTCGCCTTGGAAAACAAATTCGTATCCATTGCGTTCAAAACTAACTTTTCCTTCGCCATCTAGTGATTTTCCTTTTAAAGAATCAACTAAATCAACACTTGTTTCTTCATCAGGAAGAACAGCAAAAAGATTTGCAAACGAACTTTTAGAAGACATAAAAGCAGCCGAAACTATCATTCCTGTCGTTGCTAAAAGACTTAAACTGAAAAGAGCTACATTTCTTTTATTCATATAAAATACCTCAATATCATTATTTACTCATTGAAAAATTACATAAATGATTAAAGCGGTATTTTTGTCAATTTTGATACTATTAAAAATGAATCTTTAAGCCTCTATTGACCACAATGTTTTTTAAATTTATATAGTTCATCTTTTTATTTATCAATAAAGAAGAACACACGCCTGCGACTTCTCCGGTTAAAATGGCCACTGGAATAACACGAATAGCCTCCCATCCTTCATCGTCGCTAGAAATAATTCTACCTGCAACAAATAGATTTTTTATTTTATTTGAATACAAACATCTTAAAGGAATCTCATAATATTCTTTAGGTTTGTTAAAGACGCCGATAACGCCAATTGAATCTTCTTGGTATTTATATAAATCCTTTTTTGTTAAACAGTATTCACCCTCAACAGAAGCTATTTTTCTTAAATGTGGCGTAGATGGTAGAGAAGAAATGTCTTTTAATTGGCCATTTTCATAATCTGCCAAACAAAGCAATTGTCCTTCTTTTATAAGTGTGTTGATATCATATTGAACTAAGCCACTAAAAGTTTGCATTTCTTTTGGATGACCGGTTCCATCTAAAAAGGCGCCAGAAGTTTGGAAGGTGGGGGATAATAATCCATTTTTATATGTGGTGGTATTATATGTTAAGTAATTAATCCCTTCTCT
Organism: Bacillota bacterium; assembly: GCA_023396795.1. Taxonomy (GTDB): domain Bacteria; phylum Bacillota_I; class Bacilli_A; order RFN20; family CAG-826; genus UBA1424. The sequence goes on from JAEWUY010000135.1 coordinate 7,606, forward strand.
AACATTAATACCCGCTAAGCGCGATAATATTGCATTACCAGAGGCATCAATAAATTGCTTAGCTGTCATTTTTCTTTTGCCTTCGGCGGCAAAGATCTCTATTTCCACTATCCTTTCTTTGTCTATTTTGGCATCGCAAAATGTTGTTTCGTAAAAAACATCAATATGGTTTTCAATCATCAAACGATTAAGAGATAAGGCAAATAAATTATGGTTAAACCAACTTGATTTTCTTTTATGTTTTTCTTTCCATTTTTCATCAAGTGTGGAGTACCCATATTTCAATGCTAGTTCAAACAATTCCTCACATTGTGAAAAAAGTAGTTGATGACCATCACCATCGCAAAGTGGCTCGAACCAATTGATTAAACCAGAGGTAGCTAGACCACCGAGGAGTGAGCCTTTTTCAATGATGCAAGTTTTAACGCCCTCTCTTGCAGCCGATAAAGCTGCAGAAACTCCTGCGATTCCACCACCAACGACAATTAAATCATATTTTTTAGTTTTCATTATTTATTAACTCGTTATAACCAATAAGTATTTCTTTTAATTCTTTATGATTGGTGTGGCTTTTTAGATACTCTATGGAGATTGATAAATCCGTATCTTTGGAAGGTCTTTTTCCATTAAATAGATCCGCCATCATTGATATATGCGTTAGGTTATAGTAACAGAACGTCATAAAGGCTCCATAAATAAGGGGACACACCAGACGGCTAATTCTCATTTTTTCATTTGCGTTTAAGTGAAATGAAAAACGACAGCGAACAATTGATTCCATTACTTTGCACGCTTCAATGCATTCATATAAATCCTGGAGTGTATTTCCCCATCCTACAAGTTTAATGACATCCACCCCACGATATTCAATAAATTTAGCATAAGCAACGGCTTGCTCTTTTGAATAAATTGCTTTGTTATGTGAACTGAGAAGAACTTCACCGCCCATGCTATGGATTTCTTTTATATACTCCATTTGCTTATTAATTGCCTCTATATCTAATATCGTTTCCAATGGATGCGCATCGATAAAAGACATATCAAATCCTTGCTTTTCCCAATATTGAATGTTTTCTGATGTATGACTATTTTGTGATGGCTCATTCCAAAACATAAATCCTTGCAAATCAATCGCGGAACAACCAGCTTCAATTGCCAACTTCAAATAATCTAATCTAATTTGTTGATCGAATTTGTCGTCGTAAAAAATAGCAAGAACAGGGATGGAAATGGAATGAGTTATCTTGTAGATATTATCTTTTGTTAATAGCCCGTTTTTATACAATCCTTCTAATCGCAAATCGAATGCGGTTGCTCCTCTTTTTTCAGCGATTTGAGCAGCAACAAGACAAGCCTCCACTGTTGTTTCTGGACAAGAAAACGCTATTCTTCCACCACTAATTTTGGAAAAGGATTTTCTTTCCCATCCATTAATTGTCTTAATCGGATAATGTTTATTTAGATAATCACTATCGTAAACAGTAGGCCAAGTCTCAGGATAATTGATTAAAATATATGGATTGTGAGTTGTTAAAGACACAGTAATATCGTTTATCGAATAATCCATAAAAAACGACATATTCTCTAAAGAGAAGAAAGAGATTACGACTCTTTTGTCGTTTTGATTAACTATGCATCCAGCGTTATTAATTTCAACGCATGAATACTTTTCACCGTTCCAAATATCATGCTCAATATTTTGTCCTCGCTTATAACAAAAACGATGAACATTATCATAATCAAGGCCGATATCTTTATTACTAGCAAAATAAAAATTAAACGAAGATAAAGTATCAATATCTACGATTGTTACAAAGATATTATTACCAACGCTAGTTATTGAGCATTTGTCATCAAACTGAAGCATAATCTTAAAATAATTCATAATCATTATACTAAGGAAAAAATGAAGTAGAATTGTTCGGCAACAATTTCAGTATCAATTCAGATAAAGAATACCAAAGTCGTATAAAAAAGTTTTGAATCAAATTTAGATTTAAAAAAAGTCCCGATATTTTCAGGACTTTATCAGCAATTCTGGTGGATCCGAAGGGTTACGATAATAACCCGCTACCTCTACCATTTTCGGGGCAGGACAACTGATTTCCCCGTTTTTATTTGGCTTCGGTATATCAATTCCACTTCAACCACATCCAAGAGATGCGGTCTGGAACCTATTATATAGGTGTTTTGCCTATAAAATACAGCATTTTATGCGATTTTTGGCGCTTTTCTTCGTTTTTCAGGATTTTATACAAAAACGGGACAATCGATTTTCCTTACCGGTATCATAGTGTGAACAATATTTAAAAACACGCAAGTAAAGTTTCGTTCTATTTTCTTTTTATGAATTTGAAGATTTGCTTTGCTCTTTTATTTTAGAAATATTAGTATTCATGTATTTTTTAAACATTCGAGAAAGATAATTAGGGTCACTTATTCCGCAAATATTGCAAGCTTCCTTAAGACTGGCATGCTCGTTTTTAACGAGATTTATAGCTATCTCGAGTCTTATTTTATTTGCATATTTTATAATTGTGGTGCCGGTTAATTTGTGGAATATATCACTAAGATAGCCCTCACTAATTCCTATATCAGCGGCAACATCCTTGACTGTGAAATTATTCTTCAAATTATCTAAAATATAGTTCTCTGCCTTTTCAACATACCCTATCGCAGCAGTGCTTATATTAGACTTTCTATGTGTTCCTTTGCTTTCGTATTGGAATAAAGAAAGTAGTTCCAGTACAAGACCTGATAATTCCAAATCATTTGTTTTAGAATAAAGCGTTTTTTTAATACAGATCTTGATAATTTCAGATGCTTTTTTGACTTGAATTGGATCCGTCGTAACAATAGGTGCACAAACACAATTGCTGACTGGATTATCAATTATTCGAAATTTGACTTTAAAACCAACCGTATGATGAATTTGATGAGCCGTCGAGGAAATATGGTGCTTTTCTGGATAAAAATGAAAATATATTGAATTTGATAGTAGATGAAGTGTTTTGCCGCTTTCACTTTCTAATATTGCGTCGCTTTCTTCAAAATATGATATTTCTAGAAAATTATCTCTTTTAGGAAAGCTAACAGCATAATTATCCGTTTCATAAGAATGGGCAAATTCCGCTTGAGGAATACTTTCAACGGCGAACTTTATAGGTGCTTCCATACTTTTAATTTACATTTTTAAGCAAGAAAAGACAATTTAGAATCTAAGTTTTGTCCAGATTTATATTAGTTCTGTTTATTTAAGAGACTTTAAGGTCAATTTATAATAAATATGACAATAACTATACGATTATCTAGGAATCTGTTTATATGCCGAATTTTAGTTCTGCTTCTTGATTTTTATCTAGAAACCATCCAAAGGTAAATGATATGAGAATTGGAAAGAAAGTACTACTGCTATCAATGCTGCTTTTCACAGCTTCTTTTGTTGGCGGTTGTGCTTCCAAAGCATTAAAAAATACACCTTTATCTGATACAGCAATCATCAAAGGTGACGATTTTTATGGTCACGGTTTAACAGGAGACAATATGAATCTTTCTAAAGCCCAGAGATTATATGACAGTTACTTCATTGACATTAAACGGCGGGTTTGCCATAACATAATCAAATTTCCCCACTGCATCATATGGATTTGCGTAAAATGAGTTTGCTTCAGTTATTTTTCCACGGACGTTATTAAGAAGAAGATTCATTTTAGCCAATTTAACCGTGGCTTCATCTTTTTCAACACCATAACAAACAAATTTCATCATTTCCTCGTTTGATGCATTATGTGAATGCATCAAACGAGCAGCTTGAACAAACATACCACCGGAACCACAAGCCGGGTCCAAAAACATTTTGTTGCCTGGTTGTGGTTGCAAAACATTCACCATGTATCTAACAACTGTGGATGGAGTATAAAAAGTTCCGCCATCTTTACCTTCAGCAAGTGCAAAATTACCTAAAAAATATTCATAAATTTCACCAAATAAATCTATTTCAATGTTTTCAGGAATGTCTTTAAATACTTTAATAACTCTAGCGAGTAAATCTGGTTCTTCTTTAGGAACTAAAGCGCCATAAACTTCTGTAGGCAATACACCATCAAGTTTTTCTGGGTTTTCTCTTTCAATAGCCAACATTGCGTTTTTAACAAGTTTGGCTTTTTCTGCTGTATCAGGAGCATTATTTATTGAATCGAAATAGGCTTCTTCGGGAAGATAAAAGCCACAAATATCTATTGCAATTTGTTTTATGGCCTTTTCAGTTCTTGTCCCTTTTCTTCTATTATATTCAGCAGTTATTTTATCTTAATTTTGTTTATACAAAATATCAGCATAACGCAAAAAAACTAATCCTAAAATAGGCTGACCGAATTTATTAGCCGCAAGATGGGCGCCTTGACGAAGCATGTCAGCAGAACGCCACAAATCATCTTTAAGTTTTTTTAATTCCAAATCGGTCATATCAGTTTCCTCCGGCCTATATGAAACAATAATCATATAAGATTATAAACGAAGATAGATACATTTTCTATAAAACAAAAGAAAAGCACCACAATTAAGTGATGCTAATAATCAATATGGTGGACCCAACGAGGATCGAACTCGCCACCTCCTCGCTGCCAGCGAGGCGCTCTTCCAGATGAGCTATGGGCCCAAATATACACTTGTTTCCCCGTTTTTTCGGGGCAATTGGAACATATATGAGGTTTCTTATCTGAAACTCTCATAAAACGAGAAAAGCCCTGTAATGCCAGAGCTTTCCACCGTTTTTACTGAAAAATCAGTAATTTAGCCGCTAATACAGCTTGTATTTCAACCCTTTTTCCTTGTTGCCTTGGATTAAGGGTAGCGGGTATTTATGGTGGAGCTGACGAGGATCGAACTCGCTACCTCTTCCATGCCATGGAAGCGCTCTCCCAGATGAGCTACAGCCCCAAGCGGTCTAAACAACTTCAATATATTAGCGTTTTTAACTAACAATTTCAATAGTTATAAAAGTAAATATCGTTTGAACATTAGACTGTAAAATAATGTCTATTTGATGTAAGCGCCATATTCAGCAACTTTGCCTGGGGCTGGCGTTAATTGCGTATTTAAAACATAAACACGAACATTGCCTTTCCCTGACATTGATACCGAAAGACTCCCATTAGTAACATTTCTTGTCTCACCAGTAACAGCATCGACGTATATACCATTGGGAATGTTGTTGAAAGTAGCGCCTCCGGAGACGGTGATTAAGGCAAAACTATCGGTTGTGCTATCGGTGAAACGGCGTTTATACGCCATCCATCCATCGATATTTTCAGTCGAATACTGACCTTTTTGTAAAGCAGGGACAGCATGACGAATGAGGTTTAGAGTGCGAATATGTTTGGCTAACGGATGATTAAGGGTATTGGCCACTGCTCCTGTCGCATTTGTGTATTTGCCAAAATCAGTAGCCGTCACACTTCCGGTAATGTGGTCGCCAAAGTGAGCACGACCCGTTTCGCTTAAAGGAGCATTTGGACCAACGTCAATGCGTTTACCTTTTTGAAATTCGATTTCACTTCCGTAGTAAATGCAAGGAATACCGCGAAAAGTAAACATCAATGAGAGATTTTCGGCCCAAACATCCTGTGGCTGATTGAAGCGTTCTCTTTCTGGCGCGCCATCAGGGGCATAATCAGGAGAGTCAACTACATATGTAAATATCGGCCAAATTAATGCAAGAGGTGACGAATGATAAGAAAAAGAGCCTAATGGCTCTTTAAAAAAAGTTAACTTTAGTTTGGATAATTAGAAAATGCGCTTCGTCGACTTGACATCGAAAATATGGAGCTTGCTGACATCAAAAACGAGTTGCAAATTATCATGAATACTAATTGGGCGGACAGACGGAATCTTGGCCACGATATCGCTGCCAGCAAAATCAGTATGAACATAGTATTCATGTCCAAGCAATTCTGCGACATCCACCTTAACATCGTAAACATCGCTAGGATGCTTTTGTCGATTCTCTGTTGTCGCTTCAAAAATATCTTCGGGTCGAATACCAAAAATAACATTGTGTGGTTCTTTAAATGATTCAAGTTGTTCACGAAGATTAGCTTTTTTGGCTTCGGCTTCTTTTCTTTCATCATCCGTTACAGTCTTGCGTTGCTCAAATTTTTCCAGTGCAAGATTAACTTCTTTGCGAGCCGCTTCATAAAATGCATCATGGGCTTTCTTGGCTTCAGCGGCCAACTTAATCTTGCGACCATCTTTGAAAGTGATGACACCTTCTTGATAAGTAACATCAACGAAGTTCATGGCTGGCGAACCAATGAAACCAGCAACGAATAAGTTCGATGGATTATTATATATCTCCAATGGAGTACCAATTTGTTGAATATAACCAGCTTTCATGACGACAATCCGATTTGCCATAGTCATGGCCTCGGTTTGGTCATGAGTAACATAAATAGTCGTCGCTCCAAGTTCTTCATGAAGTTTAATGATTTCACTTCTCATTTGAACACGCAGCTTGGCATCAAGATTAGAAAGTGGCTCATCCATCAAAAAAACTTTGGCGTTTCGAACAATGGCACGGCCAAGGGCAACACGTTGGCGCTGGCCACCAGATAAAGCCTTTGGTTTTCTTTCGAGATATTCTTCGATTTCTAGGATACGAGCCGCTTCACGAACACGCCGATCAATTTCAGCGTGAGGATAACGGCGAATTTTAAGTCCAAAAGCCATATTATCGTATACCGACATATGCGGATATAAAGCATAACTTTGAAAGACCATCGCGATATCGCGATCTTTAGGAGCGCAATCATTTGAATATTGACCGTCGATCCACAACTCACCTGAGGTAATATCCTCAAGGCCGGCAATCATGCGAAGGGTTGTTGATTTGCCACAGCCCGACGGACCGACAAAAACGACAAATTCTTGTTTCGCAATTTCCAAATTGAAATCAAACACAGCTTGAACTTTATTATCGTAAACTTTGTTAATATCGCGTAAAGAGACATAACTTAAGTTGCTAGGGGCCTCGACGACAGGTTTTTCCATTTCTTTCATGAAATTTTCCTCCGATACCAAAATCTTACCATGACCTAAATAAGGTGAATAGTGCACAGTGCACAAATATAATTATGACTTGTATTTATTTTTCGAAAGTAAAAAGATAGCACTCAAAAGGACGTAGAGTAACTGTTCTAGAATTGATAATTTCGTCTTTATAATTGTGTAAAAGCGTCTCATTTATGCGGAAATTGATGGGAAATTTGATTGTTTTGGAGATATTCCCCCACCAACTTCGCCAATCGTCACGCAATCATAATGAGAAAATACTTCTTGATTAAACTCACACATATATTCAAAAAGTTCAGGGCGATTAGAATACTTGCTCATATCGAACACTAAACCATTCTCATCAGGTTTTAGTAGCGAATCTTTAAATTCCATATCACGGGCTAGATGAGCCAAGGCATCAAGGCATCAAGGCGAAATCCATCAACGCCTTTATCTAGATAATATCGGGCGATACGATAGTATTCTTGACGAAGATTGGGATTCGCCCAATTAACATCGGGCATTTTTTTAGAAAAGATGTGCATGTAATATAGGGCAGATGTTTCATCGTAACTCCAAGTCGAAGTAGAAAAGAAGCCTTTCCAGTTAGTAGGCGGTTCCTTCTTACCATTTCGCCAAAGAGGGGAACGCATTAGATAGTAATCGCGTTTGGGTGAGTTTGGGTTATTCTTGGCTTCGAAAAACCATGAGTGTTCATCGCTAGTATGATTCAAAACAAAATCGATGACGATACGAAGACCACGAGCATGGGCTTCCTTGATTAATAAATCAAAATCCTCATTATCTCCAAAACGAGGATCAATTTGAAGATAATCACTGACATCATAACCATTGCCATCCATCGGTGATTTAAAAAAAGAGCATATCCACAAAAGGTTCACACCTAATTCTTGAAGATAATCCAATTTTGAAATAATATCCCTAAGGTCGCCAATACCATCGCCATTAGTATCTTTAAAAGCACTCGGATAAATAATGTAGCCGATAGCTTTCTTCCACCAGGTCATTCGCCGATGTGTGTTATTCATATAATAGATATTGTGACCGAGAAAAGACGAAAGACAATCGTTGTTAGTTTTTATAAGTAATTAAGAGTGTAAGCAAACATCGCTCCAAGAGAATTGCCAATAATAACAAGAATAACGTTTAGGAGCAAAGCTGTGTTCCAACTACCGCCAATCGAAAAGAAAAACATATTAGCTAAGCAGTGTTCGGTTCCGAGTACGACAAAAGCCGAAATAAAGAAGACTAAGCCAACATATTTGACCCATGTTCTTTTTGCCGTTTTATGAATGTGAATTGCCAAGAATACTAAGACGCCACAGAAAAAGCCGTTAATCAAGGCCATGTACCATGTTTCTCCTGAACCAATCATTCGCCCGACATTAATCGCATCGATAATATCAAATAATGATGTCCATCCCGTATAACGAAGGAGAGAAAGAAGGTAACCACCGGCTATCACCGCTGTCGCATTACCTAGTAAGGTTATGATAAGTGTCAAAATACTTGGTCGATTTTTAGCGTATGCATAGCCGATTTTACCGGTATATAGACTAAAGCCAAAAATGACAATGATAATCAATCCCACCGAAAAAAGGACTGAGCCAATCGGACGAAGATTAAGCGAATAGAAAAGTAAGTAAATCGAAGCCGCCAAAATAACGCAAAGACCAGCATAGAGCGCAGATATATACGTTTTAATACTACTTTTCCAAACTTGCATGATTGATATTATAAAGGAACTTTTTAACAAATGAGAGCGAAATGAAAAAAGACCCAAAGGGCCTTTCTTTCCGATGACAAATGTCGAGTGCTATTTATTCGTCATCTTCATTGTCGATAATATCGACTTTAATGCCTTTTTCGATGCGACGATGACGTGTTAGCTTATCGATTGGGCCAAAGATTGAATAGAAAATAGGAATGGCAAGAAAAACAATCCAATATGGATGCCATAGACCAAAACCCATACCCAAGAATAAGTACACGGCTGTCACAAGAACTGGCATAGCGAAATTAGTAATTCGCCGGCGGTGAAAACAAGAGAACAAGGATGCGACAATGGGAATAAACAAGAATAATATCCATCCTGTTGTCCAACCAATACCACCCGGAAGTAAAAAGCCAAGTAACAAGAAGGCGACAACAACTAGTAAGGTGAATGATCCGGTGACTGCTCCTTTTGCAATCTCGTATTTGCTTGGCTTAAAGTGATAATTTTTACCACAGCCAATATTTACCTCCTCGTCATTGTCCTTGACATAAATGCCATCGCGACTGATGTGAACTTCTTCGCCATCCTTGCTTTCGACATGAATGCCATCAACGCCGATGTGTACGCTTTCTTTTTTTGTTTGTTCCTTCTCAGGTTTGACCTGCTCTTTAATAATGTCTTCAACACTATCACTTGTATTTAACAGTTGATCTAATGAGACACCATAGATGCGCGCTAAACAAATTAAATTATCTGTGTCTGGGCTCGCTTCCGCACGTTCCCACTTACTAACTGCCTGTCTAGATAAGCCTAATTGAGCAGCAAGTTCTTCTTGCGATAATCCTTTTTCTTTGCGTAGTTTGATGAGTCGTTCAGCAATTTCGATATTCATAAATAAACCCCCTTTACTAAACACCTACATTTTAGAGAAACGTGGCTGGTTGCATCTACCAAGTCTACTTTTCAATTACGCAACTAGCGGTTGCATTTTAGCATAAAAGCATGAAAAACACATAAAAGATGATAATAACTTGATTATTTGTGTTTCTATAACTAAGACTAAAGAAAAAGGCGCACGGTTAGATGCGCCCTTATCCAAATTAAAGATTAGTGGGAGCGTTGCTCCTTCTTTGTATCGTCTTTTTCCTTAACTTTTTTTCTAATAAGAAGGAAAATGCCAAATCCGGCAAATAGTAGTAAGACAAATCCTGCAACGCTTAGGGTGACAATTAGGGAAAGGTCGGCATTCGATTGTGTATCGACAACAAGTGCGAAATCGCCAAGGCTCTCGGTTTCAAAAACAACAAATTGTCCTTCAATCGTCACCGGACGAGCGACACTTTCGCCATCAATAACAATTTGAACGCCTTCTCTTTCATCTAAACCTGATGGCATAGCAAACTTCAAGATAACTTCACCAGTAATGGAAGCGCTAATGTCTTCGTTTTCTGAGTTTAACAAAGTGGCGTTATATAGTTTAAAAATTTCTTTATTTTCGGGAACGATGATTTCACCGTCAGTCACTTCAACAGTTTTTACTTTGAGAACAGCATCGACAATAACACCGCCGGGAACAGTGAGTTCGGCTTCGACTTCGCCCGCGCTCTCGTCAGGATCAGTCGCGCCAATTTTAATCGCTTTTTCCTCAAAAACAGCAGTATATGTTGCGTTTTCGACAGCCGCTACAACTTCTGGAGTCCAATGATCAAAGATATAAGCGTGGGTGTTGGTCGATGATTTGCTTGGCGTTCCTTCATAAGTTGGTGTGTCTCCATGGCTCACGGAGCTAGTCGATGTTTGGCCTTCAATGTTCCAAGTAATGGTATAGGTATTTAACACCACGTTTTCGACAGTAATTGTTATATCCTCATCGATATCAGCAATGGTATATTCACCATTTACATCAGGTGTTACTTCAACGCTATTAACTAGAATTCGTGGAGAAGATTGAGCATAGCCTTCAAGAAGAGTAAAGACGAATGTAAATGATTCGCCATGTTCAACACTATATTCACTTCCGCTTTTGGCAGTCAAAGAATAACCTGTTTGATTGCTTGGAACACTAATTAAATAAGTGTTCATCTCAACTCCTTCGACAGTAATTGTTTTGTTTTCCGTAATATTCCAGATAGTATACTCACCGTTGCTATCAACTGTTACTTCAGAGCCATTCACTTTAATAATTGGGGAAGATTGTGAATGTGATGGTAATAAGGTGAAAACAAATGTAAAAGAGCGATTATAACTACCGGATGTATAACTGCCGTCTTTGGCAACTAA
>JAEWUY010000133.1 GCA_023396795.1 Bacillota bacterium
GCTATTCCGTGCGTCGCTAAATATGCGTTAGTTTTCGAAAAATGGTGGTTGCCAAACCAGCCTCCACGATTCGCGCTTAAAGGCGAGGGGTGAACAGAGGTAAGTACAAAATGATGGGGGTTTGTAATTTTCTTAAGATATTTTTTGGCAAAGCCACCCCACAGCAAGAAAACGATGGGCTGAGGCAATTTGTCGATGTAGTCTAAAACATCGTCCATGAATTGTTCATATTCCACTAAACGATGCGACAGGGCTTCGCTTTGACGGACACTCAAATAAGCATTAAGAAGCAAGACGCCTTGCTTGGCAAGATAAGTAAGGTCACCATTACGTTTCATGTTCACTCCAAGGTCGCTTTCGATTTCTTTAAATATATTTAATAAACTGGGTGGCAAGGGCGTTGAAGAAGGCACAGAAAAAGATAAACCCATCGCTTGATTCGGTTCATGGTAAGGATCTTGACCAATGATGACAACTTTAATATTTTCGGGTGGTGTTAAGTTAAAGGCATTAAAGACAAGATGACGAGGCGGATAAATAGTGTGCTTGACATATTCCTCATCAAGAAAAGACTTCAAGCGTTTGGAGTAGTCTTTTGCGGCGATGTTTTTAAATAAAGCTTCCCAACTCATCGTGTTCCCTGTTTCCTAACATTTTATTATATCGGTAGTTAGATACAATGTATAATTAACATAGGATTTTTACATGCATGTCTTATTTGTCTTCAATCACCCCGCTCCTTACAAAGTAAGGCTTTTCAACGAACTCAGTAAAGAAATCAAAGTTACGGCTTTGTTTGAACGCCTTAAAAACTTTGATCGTAATCCTCGCTTTTACTATGAAGAAGAAGTCAACTTTAATGTTCTCAACATCAAAGGAATTAACTTTGGTTATGAAAATCATTTTTCTACTGGTGTTAGAAAGCATTTACAAACAAACGATTATGATGTCATCGTCATGAATGGTTGGCACACACTTAGCGAAATGATAGCCATAAAATACTTGCAAAAAGCCGGTAAACCTTATGTTTTTTATATAAACGGCGGGATTATTCGCCAAAACGAATCATCCTTTATGAAGCGATTAAAGACGCGATACATCAAAGGTGCATCTTTATATTTTTCGCCTGATGAGAATTCTAATCGCTATCTAACTTATTACGGAGCGGACGCAAACAAAATCGTCAATTATCCATACTCAACCATTTATCAAAAAGATATCTTGGACAACCCACTTTCAAGCGAGGAAAAAATAAAACTTCGCAGTAATCTAGAAATTCCCGCCGAAAAACTATTTGTTTCTTGTGGTCAATTTATTGCTCGTAAAAACTACAAGCGCTTAATTAGCTACTGGGCCAAGCAAAAGCCCGAGCATGTTCTACTCCTTATTGGCGGGGGCAAAAAGAAACACCAATACGAAAAACTAATTAAAGATTTGGGCATAAACAATGTTAAGCTTTTAGATTTTGTCGCTCGTGATGTTTTATTTTCATATTTTCAAGCCGCCGATGCCTACATTTTCCCGAGTAAAGAAGATATATATGGTCATGTTATCAATGAAGCGCTGTCGCAAGGTCTTCCCGTCATATCTAATAAAGGAGTTAACTCGGCTTTACGCTTAATTAAAAACGGCGAGAATGGCTACATTGTTGATATCAATCAAGACGAAGAAATCGATAATGCCATTGCTAATGTTTTGAATAAACCGGAAATGCAAAATAAGGCTCTTGATACATCCCGAGAGAATACTTTAGAAATAATGGCGAAAGTCCATTTGGAAGCCTTTCATAACTGGGTTAATAAAAAATGAAGATTTTATATATCTCCGGCGCTATGAAAGATAGCGACTTTAACGAATATGTTAAGGACGCTAAATTTAGCGTTAATCCGAGCAATCAAAACTTTCATTACCGTTTTATTCAGGCTTTGGCTTTATACACTCCTGTAACGGCGCTAACGCTTCGTCCTTTTACTAGCGGGCTTTTTGACAATGTTAATGAATTAAAAAGTGCCACTATTAATGACGGAAAAATCACCTTTAAATACTTGCCCGATGCTTCAAGTCGCATTTATAAGTTGTTAAGGCGAAGAGGCGTTATTACAAAACTAATTTCTGATGAAATTGCTAAAAGCGGAAAAGATACCATTGTGCTTGTTGATTCAATGAAGTATGTCTTAGCAAAAGCTGCAATAAAAGCCGCTAAGAAAAATAGTATGAAGGTTTTTGCGCTTATCACCGACAATCCCCGTTTGCTTTCCAATAAATCTTTTCTTTATAGCAAAGCTATTATGTCGTTATACAAAAAGTATGATGGTTTTATTTCGCTTTCTAATGGCCTAAATGAACTCGCTAACAAAAAGAATAAACCTTCCTATGTCTTTAGTGGTTTTGCAGAAGTTTTGGGGAAGTCAGAAGTTAAAGAAACCAAACCATATTTCTTCTGTTGCGGAGCACTTTACGAACGCTATGGCATTTTGAATATGATCGAGGCTTTTAAAAATATCAAAACTGATTACGAATTATTAATTGCCGGTCATGGTCCGTTAATCGAAACAATCAAAGCACTCACACAAAGCGATTCAAGAATTCGTTATCTTGGATTACTTTCTAAAGAAACAATTCATGCTTATGAACAAAACGCTGTACTTAATATCAATCCCCGTTTGTACGATCCTAAATTAGATAAATTTTCGGTCCCAAGTAAAGTTCTCGAATACTTAGCAAGTGGCGCGCCTTTGCTATCGACCATGCATACAACTCTTCATCAACAATTTTGTGGTGAAGCAATTTGGATTAAAGATGGGTCTATTACCGAATTACGAAAAGCGATGGAGTTATTTTTAAACATTCAAAATGGGGATATGAAGAAAAAAGCCCTTCTCGCTCAAGAAAAGGTCATTGCAAATTATGGACTAAAAGTCCAGGGATTAAAGATTTACGAATTTTTAGTCGCTAATAGTTCTTTTTCTAATAATTGAGCAACCTTCCGAAGCTCGAAATTTTCTTGATAATATCGGCGATTAAGTTCGCCCATTTTTTCTTTTTGTGCAGAGGATAATTGCATGATTTTTTCCATGCCTTCGGCAATGCCTTCTGCGTTTTGATCAGTCAATATCGCTCCCCCACTACTGAGCAAAACATCTTTGCCATCGCCACTTAAGGCTCCTAATATTGGGCGAGTATACTTGAGATAATGGACCAGTTTATTTGGAATTGTTTTACCAACCGTTCCCCCCTCTTTTAGGGTAACAATTAAGGCATCAGCATTTTTATATAAGCATTCGGCTTTTTCAAGTGGCAGCGGTCCATGATAAGTAACAATACCTTGCAGATTATTTTCATTAATAAAATTGACTAGTTTAGATGATGCTACGCCCATACCCGCTAAATGAATTTCGATATCGTTTCGTGCGGCTAATAGTTTACCGGCTTGAGCAATTTCTAAAATTAGTTGAAGATGCCCGATGTTACCAACATAAACGAAATTATACTTTTTGTTAAAAACTATAGGCGAAAGTTCGGCTTGTGATCTAAGAGAAGGCTGAGGCACATAGGCAAATGGTTTATCGATTTTTAAAACATCCTTAAAATAATCAACAAAAGAAGGTGACGAAACAAGAATCTTGTCGCATCCAAGATACAATTTACGACTCCACGAATAAAGAATTTTATAAATAAGCGAATCTTTCTTTACTGCTCCGGTAACAACTGTAGATTCAGGCCAAAGATCAAGGCAGTGTAAAACATGCTTAACATTATGTTTTCTCGCATATATAATCGCCGGAGCAATAGAAATAACGGGCGATAATGAAACAGATAAAACAATATCAAATTTTTCTTTATAGCGGCGAACAAAAGCTTTAGCGTTACGATGATACGATAAGTAGTTTCGATAAATCGAAAGCCGGCTTTGTTTGCGAGGATAGAGGTTTACACGATGTACTTTAACGCCGTTAATAACTTCGTAATTAACTTTGCGATATTCAGGTAGAATTTGATTAAAACAATAGTTTGGCTTGCCAGTTACCACACTAACGTCATGACCCATAGCCACAAGTTCAGCGGCGATATCACTGACCGTGAAGCGTTCTGGATAATAAAATTGACAGACAATTAAGATTTTCATGATCGGTTATTTTTCTATAGTATAGTATCGCATATTTTAATATTTGCCTTCATAAAAATCGAAAAAGGCAATGAATTTTATCTAATAAACACCTATAATTTATATACTATGCATGAAACGACGCGGACCAATGTTATCGTCAATTTAACTCGGACCATCGTTTTAACGATTCTTTCGTTTATTACTTTTCCCTTTGTCTGTCGCGTCTTAGGCGATGAAACGATCGGCTTATATACATGGGCTAATACGTTTGTTTATTACTTTTTAATCTTAGCTCGCATTTCTATTCCTAATTTTGCAATTCGTGAATGCGTTCGCGTTCGTGATGATAAGAAGGCCTTAAGTAAAAAAGCTCAAGAGTTTTTTATCCTTCAAGCGCTTACGACTGTCATGTCCTTTGGATTGATGCTTGTTTTTGTTTTTTCGGTCCCCGAATTATTTTCCAATCGCGAAATTATTTTTATTCTTAGTATTAATTTTCTAACTGGTGTTTTTTCTTTTGAATGGATTTTTATCGCCCTTGAAAAACACTTCTATATGGCCATGCGTTCAATTGTTATTTTGACGATTAGCGCAATTGGCACTTTCGTTTTTATTAAATACCCCGAAGATATTTATATTTATGCTTTCTTTACCGTCGGCGTCACGGTTTTAACGGTTATTAGTAACTTAATTTATCTTCCCGAATATGTCTCGTTAAAGAAAGAGGGGCGATATGATTTTAAATCATATATCAAACCGCTTTTGGTGCTTTTTACCATCTCGATTGTTCTTTCGCTTTACAATCAAAGTGACACTTTTATTTTAGGCTTTTTAAACGCCAATAAGGCTGAAGTTGGAAGCTATTCCGTTGGCCTCAAAGGTGTTGATGTTATTATTGCGATCACGACTTCTTTAAGTGTGGTGTTTATGCCTCGCGCTAGTTACTATTATCAACTCGAAGATAAATCCTTTTTCCATAAGCTCACGAAGTATTCTGCTAATATTACTCTTTTTATTGCCATTCCCGCCATCGCTTCAATGACGACTTTGAGCGAGCCAATCACGCGATTAATATCCGGTAACTACCTTGGAACGGGTGGTGACTTTCAACAATCATGGACGATATTAGTCATTTTAGCCTCTTTAATGCTGACCTATTCTTTGGGCGATATTATTTACACACAAGTACTCATTCCCATGAAAAAAGAAAAAATATATTTATATACGATTTTAATTGGCGCAGTCGCCGATATCGTCTTATCAATCATCTTTGGCTTATTTGTTTTTAAAAATCATCCCGCTATTGGCGTGGCAATAGCCACCGCCTTTACTGATGCCTTAATTATCGTCTTTTTACTAATCAAAACCTGGAGATGGACTGGGCACGCTTTCTTTAATCTAAATAGTGTCAAAATCTTCGCTCTAGGCATTGTTGTTGCCGCTATTTGCTTCTTTATCGGCCCTATCCTTTTTGATGCCTATATGATCCAGTTTGCCGGTAATTACACTAGTGCTTATCTGGCTGAATTAATTACTACGATCGCCATAACCGGTGTTATTTATCTTGTTGGTTTATTAATTCTCAAAGAGGATCTAGTTTCTTCCTTCGTCCGCAAAAAGCCCGAACAAATAATGAACAAATAAAAAGGCCCAGTCAAAGGGGCCTTTTAAAATACCATTTAATACTTATTCAGCCACGTAAGTTACATTCGCGGCTTCGGTTAAACCTGAAGTTCCTAGCCATAGGGCATTCCAGTTTGCGGTGTTATCGTTATTCGTCATAACGGTAATGGCAATGCTGGAGTTGCAGTTATTAAAGACATTATTACCCATGCTAATAACTGATGAGGGAATCGTAATTGCACTTAAGGCTGTGCAACTTTCAAAAACGCGATCTTTAATAGCTTGGACGTTGCTTGGAATAACAATATCGGTTAATGCTGTACAACCACGGAATAAATTAGTGTCAAGAGTATTAAAGCGCGAATCGGTGGAAAGAGTGACAGAAGTTAAGGCTGTACATCCTTCAAAAACCGAAGAGTTCGCAGCCCGCACGGAGTTAGGCATTACAAATTCTTCAAGGGCGACACAATTCATAAAGGCTTCTTTATAAATGGTCGTGATAAGCATATCAACTGAATCAACAATAATAACTTCACGAAGTAAGGAAGCGTTTTTCGCTAATGCTGGGGCGATAAAACGAATTTGACTTGTCAAATCTAAAACTTCCACTGCTGTATTCGAGAAAACATAAGATTCAGTGTTACTTTCGCCAAGTTGCCGTAAGGTAACTGGTAAGCTGACACGGTCGCGAGGACTAGTCACGACGTTATTGGCGTCCACAAGTACTAATTCTTTAAATAAAGCGGAATTATTAAAAGCTTTCGTCGTAATCTTAGTTAGGCCATGGGAAACTTGAACCGGAACAGTTTCACCTGTTTCTTCATCATAAATATACTCAATTCTTGTTGTATCTTCGGTATTGTTATAAACAAAGACACTGACGAGGTTATCACAATTTTCAAATGTGCTTTCTTGAATATTGCGAACACTGAAAGGAACAGTAAATTCGCTAATTGCTGTGTCGCGGAAAGCCGCAATACCAAAGGAAGTGATTTTACTGTTAACAGAGTATTCACCACTGTCAAAAATTATTTCGGCAAGATTATCACAGCCATCAAAGACATAATTATTAATAATTGTCACGCCAGAAGGAATCGTGATTTTCGTCATAGCGCTTGAATTTTGAAAGGCACCTTCACCAATCGAAGTCAGATTACTACCTAGCGAAACCTCACCAGTAAAATTAGTGTTTTTAAAAGCGTAATCGCCGACTGTTTCAATGTATTCAGACCATTCCATCACCGTCAAAGAAGTCGCACCGCTAAAGGCTTCATTGCCAATATATTTAACACTATCGCTAAGGTGAACTTCCTCTAAATTGATGCAATTCATGAATAATTTGTCAGAAATTGTTTCGATATCCTCCGGAATCTCAGCATAAGTAATCCCTGGCTGATCATAAAATACACCGGCGCCGATTTGACTGAACTTACCAAGATTAAAATAATTATCGTGTAAAGCGATAGCGGGTGAATCTTCACTTTTTACCACAGCGGTATCACTAGGTAGAATTCCGTTATAGGTATAAAGAATTGAACCAATCTCGACCGCTCCTTCAGGATGGTTGAGCAAGAAGGCGGTATTATTAAAGGCGTTAGCACCGATGTAATTTAAATTGGCAGGAATATTAAATTTATCAAGATTAATGCAGTTGCTAAAAGCATTCTCGCCGATATATTCCATTGAGTCTGGGAAAATAACTTCCTCGAGACGATCAAGACCAGCAAAAGCCGAATCAGCAATGGCCGTTACTGGATAGCCAACTAACTTGCGAGGAATACGGAAACGAGCAGGATAGTCACTATCAGAGTAAACACGGTCAATTGTCACCGTCACTTTACTTTGATCAGCGATATCGGAACGATAAGAAAAAGTAATATATGGCATAGTGACAAAATCAAGCAAAACATAGTAAATCAAGGAGTAATAAGCTCCGCCCAGCAAAGCAACAATTCCGAAGATTACGGATATGGCAATGATTAATTTTTGGCGTTTTGATTTGGGTTTTACTTCTTTAGGTACAACAACAAATTCTGGTCCATCCATTATTCGTTCCCTCCTTTTCTAATTGTTTCTTTATATTGAGCGAGTTCGCTACTATTGGCTCTGACAAAATGCCCAGGTTCAACTTCATATAATTGTGGTTCATCATCATGCGTGTATTGGTGCATTTGGGGATGATAAACAACGATTTTTTTGACTTTTTCGACGCGGGGATCAGGAATCGGAACGGCTGAAAGCAAAGCTTTGGTGTAAGGATGAAGTGGCATCTCAAATAATCTTTCGGCTTTGGCGAGTTCAACAATTTTACCGTTATAAATAACGCCAATACGATCGGAAATATATTTAACGACCGATAAGTCGTGAGCAATAAAGACAACGGTCATACTCGACTCTTTTTGGAACTCTTTAATAAGATTTAAAACTTGGGCACGAATCGGAACGTCAAGGGCCGAAATTGGTTCATCAGCAACAACAAGCTTCGGCTTAATAATCATCGAACGAGCGATGCCTATTCTTTGTCGTTGACCACCGCTAAATTCGTGAGGATAACGTTTCAAATGCTCGGGTCGTAAACCGACACGACGCATAATTTCTTCGACTTTTTCTAAACGATCTTCTTCGTTTTCATAAAGATGGAAAGCCCGAAGTCCTTCTGAAACGATATAGTCGACATTCGCCCGGTCATTCAATGAAGCACTAGGATCTTGGAAAATCATTTGGACCTTTTGTTTAACTTCACGCGATAGTGAACGCGAGATTTTTCCCGAGATACGAACGCCGTTATATAAAATTTCACCGTCACTAACATTTGTGACACGAACTAGCGAACGTCCAACAGTTGTTTTTCCGGAACCGGATTCACCAACAAGACCAAAAATTTCGCCTCTCATAATATCGAGGTTTAGGTTTTGAATAATAATTCTTTCGACATTGCCACGCTTATAACCAATCTGAACATTTTTAAATTGGACAATGGGATCATAACCATCTACCACAGGAGGAATGTTGTTTAAAAGACCATGCGTTTCGTACATATCTTTAGCTTTTGCGGACTTTTTTCTGAGTTTAAATAGGTTTTTCATGATTATTCTCCTATTTCTCTTTTGAGTTCAACAGCCGCTTGCTTCATGCGTTCACGCAGATTTTGAATAATCTTTGGTTTCTCAACTTTTGGTGCTCTTTCATCAAGCAACCAAGTTTTAGCATAATGCGTATCGGATATTTTAAACATCGGAGGATCTTGAACATAATCAATTCGCATCGCATAATCGTTACGAATAGCAAAAGCATCACCGATAATCTCACTAACAAATGAAGGGGGATTGCCTTTAATATAAGTCAATGGTTCGTTCTTCGTTCCTAATTGCGGAAGAGAAGAAAGTAGGGCCCAAGTATACGGGTGCTGAGGGGTATAGAAAATATCTTCGGCTGTGCCATATTCGACGATTTGACCGCCATACATAACAGCAATACGATCGGCGACATTAGCGACAACACCTAAGTCGTGAGTAATAAAAATGGTTGTCCACTTGTACTCTCTTTGTAAATCTTTAATCAGTTCAAGGATTTGCGATTGAACCGTAACATCAAGAGCAGTTGTTGGTTCATCACAAATAAGAATTTCCGGACGGCACGCTAAAGCGATAGCGATAACAACGCGTTGTCTCATTCCACCAGAATATTGAAATGGATAATCATCCATACGACTACGAGGATCGGGAATTTGAACTTTTTCGAGCAATTTAACAGCTTCTTCGCGAGCTTCGTTCATCGACATTCCGTGATGAAGCATTAACACTTCAGCAATCTGATAACCAATCTTTAATAAAGGATTAAGTGAAGTCATCGGATCTTGGAAAATAGTCGCGATCCGCTTACCGCGAATCCCTTTCCATTCACTATGTTTTAACTTCTTCGCTAAATCCTCACCATGGAAAATAATCGAGCCACTGGAAATATAGCCATTAGCGTCTAACATTCCTGTAAATGTTTTCGTAAAAACCGACTTACCAGAACCAGACTCACCAACGATAGCAAGCGTTTCACCTTGATATACATCAATTGAAACATTGCGGATAACATTGACTTTTTTGCCGTGGGAAACAAAACCGACGGATAAGTCGCGAACTTCAAGAATTTTTTCTTTTTCTAAGTTTGACATAATTATCCTTTCTACCGGTGATTCTTCGGGTCAGTGGCATCAGCCAAGGCTAAGCCTAAATAAAAGAAGGTAACAGTTAATGGCACAAGAACGATCATTGGCGCAATGAGCAAATAAGGATAAGTAATCCATTCGTCACGTGTTGCGTCAGTCAAGACTTGACCTAAAGTGATGTCACCAGCAGCAGGGCTAAAGGAAAGTCCGAAGAAGGCTAAGCCAACTTCGCTACTTACAGCAGCCGGAATGGCGGTCGAAACGACCGTGACAATCACGGAAATAAGATATGGTAAGAGGTTATGAGTAATCATCGCCTTTGGCGAAGAGCCCAAAGTAACGGAAGCGATATTATAATCGCGATTACGAATAATAATAATTTGATTACGAATAAAGCCCGCTAAACCAAGCCAACCGAACATCGTTAACAAGAAGACGATTGTCCAGAAAGTCGGTTCCAAAAAAGCCATCAACAAGAAGTATAAAAGAAGGGATGGAACGTTATTAACAAAGTTCCGAATCTCAATCATAATCGGATCAAGACGTCGGAAATAACCCCACAACGAACCAACTAAGATACCGACAAATGTATCAATCAAGGCCACAACTGTGCCTAGAATAAGCGATAAACGCGCACCGACCCAGACAACAGTCCATAAGTCGAGACCTTTATAAAAGCGCATTTTATTACCGCCCGTTCCAAACCAGTGATCAGCATTCCAAGTCTGATTGGCCGGGAAAATATCGGCAAGTCCTGTTTCATCGTTAATGATGCGGTAAGATTTAATCATCGGGCCGAAAATCGTAAAGAAAATAATCAGCAAAATGACAATGACGCTTAATATCGCAAGAGGCTTTTTCAGTAATTGTTTAAATGTTTCGCGCCAATAAGAAT
>JAEWUY010000016.1 GCA_023396795.1 Bacillota bacterium
TCTTTTTTAAACATCACTTCGCCATATTCTTCATGAATTAATGCGCCATTAATAAACAAGCTAGCAATCGCATGAAATCTTTGACCAAAAAGCTTTTTGACGTTTTCAACGACTCGAATTGGACAAAGTCCGGGTTGGAGGTTGTTCACCTTGTAACCATGACGAGAAAAAACATCAAATAAGGCGCCATCGGAACCAAGGTTTGGATTAGATTTACCTCCGACAGCAAAAATTACTTTATCAACGTGTGTTTGATATTTCTCGAATTGTAATTTAACCTTTGCTTCTTCAACTGCATAGTCAATTAGGCGGGCGTTAAGAATAATATTTATTCCGAGAGACTGAGCCCGACTTTCTAAAACTCGAACGACATTCGATGCTGATTCGCTTACAGGATAAAGACCTTCTTTATGCATTATTTTCGTCGGAATACCTAAATCATTTAAAACTTTTTCTTGGTTATAGGAGCCAATTATTTTCTCAACAAACTCGGGATTTGCGTATTTTTTAAACGAAATATCGAGATTTCCAATATTGCATTTGCCATTTCCGGTTGCTTTGATTTTCTTGCCAACGCTATCTAAACGATCAAAAAGAAATACCTCAGTTTGTGGGTACTTTTCTTTACATTTAATCGCCGCAACAAGACCAGAGGCCCCAGCACCAATAATCGCAATCTTCATATTAATAATTTTATCATATGGAGTGGCTAATTTGTTTTAGACTTTTGCCGAGATGAATTACTCTTTTTAATGTTTTTATATAAATTTGCCAATCCGCCTTTTGCCGTTTCGCGATAGGCTTTCTTCATATCTTGCCCAGTCTTCAACATCGTTTTGACAACCGCATCAAAAGATATCGCATGTGTGCCGGCAATATATTTTGCCAGTAGCGTTGCAGTAATGGCTTTTGAAGCCGCGACGGCATTCCGTTCAATGCAAGGTATTTGGACGTATCCACCAATTGGGTCGCAAGTTAGACCAAGATTGTGTTCTAAAGCAATTTCCGCCGCTGATTCTATTTGATTTAAATCGAGTTTAAGAAGTTCGGCATAAGCTGCCGCTGCCATCGAACAAGCCGTGCCGATTTCGGCCTGGCAACCTGCTTCGGCCCCACTAATAGAGGCGTTGTGTTTAATGATGTTGCCAATTAATGCGGCAGTCGCTAATGCTTTTAAAACTTCTTCATCGGAATAGTTATATTGTTCAGACATAAATTTCAGTAAAGATGGCAAAGTACCGGCCGATCCACAAGTAGGCGCCGTTACGACAATTCCCCCACTAGCGTTTTCTTCACCCGTGGCAAAGGCATAGGCGCTCATTAGGCGATAAGAACGTGCCGCCACTGTTTCACTTTCGTTGAAAACATTAAATAAGTCTCCAGCACGTCGATAAACTTTTAATGAACCAGGCAAAAAGCCACGATTATTCAACCCATTGTCAATCGTTAGCTTCATTTGTTTCCAAACTTTGGCAAGATAGTCCCAAATTTCCGGACCTTCACAATCAACAACATAATCATAAAAGCGGCAGTTTTTGGAAAGGCAAAGTTTTTTAATTTCATCAAAAGTTTTTTCGTTATATTTTTCGCCAACTTCGAAAAAGGTTTCGCCATCAATAGAAATTGCCCCGCCCCCTAACGATAGGATGCGGTGTTTAACGTCTTCCCCTGCGGCAAAATGAATAGTTATATCAAACGTGTTAGCGTGTGACACTTTAGTTTTAAGGTCAAATGTTACGTTGCACGGACGAGGTGCCAAAGTATTAATGATGGCTTTGTCAGTCAAGTGTCCGCGACCGGTAAAAGCCAAAGAACCATGCAATACAACGTCATAAGAAATGGCGTTCAAGTATTTGTTGCGCAAAAAAGCTACTGCTTTTTGTGGCCCCATGGTGTGAGAGCTCGACGGGCCTTGACCGATTCGATATAATTCGCGAATACTTTTCATATAAAAGGCTTCCTTGAAGCATTATCAATTATGATACAGTTATCGACTAAAAACCACATTGAAAGGGCATTCACAAAAATTAAAATTATTGTTTAAGTAAATTGTTTAATGATTCGTCACTAAGAAAGCGTTTGATTTTATCAAAACTATCAAAGGTCAGTCCGCCGATTTTGGCATATAACTGATTAAAGATTTTGTCTTCTTCTGTTTTGGCTTTTTGATAGTCTTTGGCGGATAATCCTTCCAATGATTCTTGAAAGAGTGTAATCACATACCGCCTTATCATGGCGAGTAATGACTGTTCAATCCAATAAATAAATTTCGTGTCCGATGCCAGCTTTTCATATTTTTTTATATTTATAAATAATGGTAATCCATCATCAACACTCCGCCACAAATCAACAAAGCAGTATGTGAAATTTCCATTGCTAAGGTTTTCTTGTACATAATTAAAAGCATCAGCGTGAATGATTTGGATTTTTTCTTTATTTGGAAATTGAGGAAGAAGATATTTATTAAATAGGGAAATAGATTCTTCGTCAGTTTCGATAATAGTTATTTTGTTTACTTCTTTTTTCTGGGCAATAAGATATGGAAAATAGCCTAGCCCTAAACCAAGAACTAAAACGTTACCGTTAACATCTTCGGAGGCCTTGCGCATCGTCTCAACTTCGTGAGGAGTAACGCTCATCCAAACGCCCTCATCATCGCTAACAACCGGAAAAGGAAACTCATCGATAAAATACCCAAGTCTCGTCGTTTCCTGAAAAGAAGTCTCATCAACAAGCAAATCGTTAAAGGCAAAAACTTCAAAAGGCTGATAAGACAAATATTTAAGCTCCCATCGTTCGTGTTTTACATTTTTAAACTTAACGTTCTGATAATAAGGGTTGGATAAATATGCTGGCGCATCAACTTCATTCAAACGATAGTCAAACCCGTGACGTTTCATTTCGCTTGGTGAACGAAAACCCGCCATGCCGGCGATGAATCGAGCGAAAACATCACGAACGGCCTTTTCATCAATGTATAAGGCTTTTTCTTTGTTTTTACGCAAAAAAGTCTTATTTAAATCGCGATTATGATTTCGCAAATAATTCAAAATTACTTCTGAAGCAAAAATGTTTTCATCCTTGGTTTTGATCAGTGCCCGTAAGGAAACTAATTCACTATTTGAAAGAGATAAATTCATTGGATAATCCAGTTATTTCCATTAAGTACTTGATAAGGCAAATTTGTTTTTCTCGATCATGGGCTCCTTTATTAACTTTTACTTCTTTAAGATTTTCATCAACATAAAAGCCATCGAAATTATCATCGAGGGCTAATAAAACATATGCTTTAGCCATATCAGCTGCCGAAATGCTAAACTTGCTTTTCATCATGTATAAACGGCGTTGGAAATTTGATAAATTGGGGTATCGAGAAATATCAACTTTCACATTTGTGACACGAATAGCGTGTATTTTTGTTTTTAGTTTAACGTTATTTTTTATATAAAGGGACAGCATTAGCAAAGCTAGTTTGTTTTGATAATACTGTGTAGCGGCGTTATACTTCTTTTCGCCATTTAAATTATCAAGATTTAAAGATAAAAAGGGATAAAGAACTAAACCTTGTGAGGATATGTTAATTATTTTGCCATGTTGGCTTTTTTCAAGATTGCTAAGTAAAGCGATGCTTAATAAAAAGGGGGCAACCACATTCGTTGCAAACTGTGATTCCAAACCTTCACTTGTCAATTGCTGTTTTTTTCTAGCAATATCAAAATCCGCGGCATTATTAATTAAAACGTCAATGATTGGATATTCTTTTTGAATTTCACTAACGAAAGTACGAACGCTTGCCATTTCTGATAGATCAACGACTTTAAGAAACGTTTCTTTATTGCCGGTCGAAGCAATAATTTCATCACGAGCTTTTTCGCCTCTTACTTGATTGCGGCACGCCATAATAACGCGATGTCCTAAAGAAGATAGCTGCATCGCACATTGTTTACCAATACCGCTATTTGCCCCAGTAATAATAATTGTTTTCATATAATTCTCTTTCTTTAAATAAAAAGGCTTCAACACCAATCGTTATCTATATGATAACTCTTTTGATAATCGAAGCCATAAGGTTCGTTTGGTGGAGCTGACGGGGATCGAACCCGCTACCTCGTCGTTGCGAACGACGCGCTCTCCCAGATGAGCTACAACCCCAAACGCTAAATTAGTATATATTTAATAAATACTCTTTTCAAGAGACAATCAAGGCGTACAAATATAGTTGCCGCCGTCATCATAACATTCTTCTTCAAAATCAGCGATGATGTCAGCTAAAGTCGCTTCGTCCGTATCTTCGCTAATGAGACTTTCGCTTAAATCGAGAAATTCAATATTGACGAAATACGTCGCTTCGTCCAACTTGTATTGAAAAACCTTGCCGTCTAACGACAGCCAACCGAAAACCCAAGAATTCTCGGGATTTAAACCAGCACCGATTCCCACCAAATAATCGCTAACGCCAAAGGTCGTGTAATTGCCAGAACTATACATATAAGTAAATCCTGGGGCGATGGCACTCGTTGCAAACATGTATGAGGCAACAATAATCATCATCTGGGCAACGCCAATTAACCCACCCAAAACACGCATTTTCTTTTTTCGAACACGGGCGGGGATTGCTAAGCGAACTAATGGCCATAAAAGAGCCGAAATAATCCAAGAAACTGTATGC
Organism: Bacillota bacterium; assembly: GCA_023396795.1. Taxonomy (GTDB): domain Bacteria; phylum Bacillota_I; class Bacilli_A; order RFN20; family CAG-826; genus UBA1424. The sequence continues at coordinate 4,670 of JAEWUY010000016.1, forward strand.
ACTACCAAAACAATCGCAAACCAAGCAATGGCTTTGGCAATATTTAAAGCTAGGGCTGCAGAAAATTCGGGCGTAAATTTCGCGCGATTAGTCGACAAACGTCCCATGGTTATAATAAGCTCGCTAAATGAATGAACAGTAACTGTTTCGCTGCCGCCATAGTCAACTGTTGGCTGATAGCCAATAAGTGTAAAAAATTGTTCGCTAACTAACCAATCAGATAAAGGCTTAACAGCAAATAAAGCCGCTCCTATAAGTAGCAAAGCCACAAAGATAAAGCGCCATAATGAGTGCCATCCTTTTTTAGCCATGCCGATCAAAAACGAAAAAATGATTAATCCAATAATGATGCCATCAATTAAAAAAGGCACACTTAGAATATTTACGATAATAATTGCAATTTGTTCTCCGGTCATTTTTTTATCTTACGCTTGTTTTATAAAACAAAGAAGGCGTCAAACAATTTCATAAAAACATTATACTACAAAATAAAACTTCAATTATCTAACTATGATAAAAAGTCAAAAAGCTTGTTTTTGTCAAGACTGATAATAAAGAATTTTATGGTCTATAATAGCGACGCACAAATAAAACGATGAAACCCGCTATTGCCGCTATTGATTTAAAAGCTTTTTATTCCTTTGTCGAGTGTTTGGATCGCCACCTTGACCCTTTTTCAACGCCCCTCGTTGTTTGTGATGTAGAACGAGGTCCAGGAACAATTGTTCTTTCTGTGACGCCTTTCCTTAAGGCTCAGGGCGTTCCTTCGCGATTAAGAAAACGTGATTTGCCAAAACGCGATGATATTATTTACGCCGTGCCTCGCATGGCAAGATATATTGAAATGTCAGCAAAGGTCGTTTCTATCTTCCTTGATTTTGTGGGTGAAGATGATTTACACGTTTATTCAATTGACGAGTCGTTTCTAAACTTAGCCCCGTATTTAAAATTTTATAAAGCTACGCCTCGACAATTAGTCCGCAAAATTCTCGATAAAATAAAAACGGAAACTGGTTTGTTTGCAACAGCTGGTATTAGCGAGAATCTTTTTCTTGCTAAAGCAGCTTTAGAATTTGAAGGTAAAAAGAGACCCGATGGAATTGGCGAATGGACTAAAGAAGACGTTAAAACAAAACTTTGGCCAGTTTCACCCCTTTCTCAAATGTGGGGCATTTCCCACAATCTTGAAAAACGCCTTAACGATATTGGAATTACGACAATTGGCGAACTCGCCAATGCCGATGAGGAGTTGCTCATTAAATACTTTGGGGTTGTGGGCAAAGATCTACGCGATCACGCTAACGGCATTGACGATTCGAATATTCGGGAAAAATACATTCCAAAAGAAACTTCCTTGTCAAATGGTCAATCGCTCTTTCGTAATTATAAAAAAAGTGAGATGCCAACCATTATTCGCGAAATGAGTGATGATTTGGCTCTTCGTCTGCGTCTTGAAGGTAAAAAAACAGGTCTTGTCGCTTTAATGATTGGCTATTCTTATGAATTAGGCGGAGGATTTTCGCGACAACTAAGCCTTGTTAAAACCACTAGTGATAACGACTTAATTTATGACGGCCTAATGACGCTTTTTCGCAAATTTTGCGAAGATAAACCAATTCGTCGCGTTGATATCGCTTTTGGCAAATTAACATTTGATAACTTTGAGCAGCTGGATTTATTTGTTGATCCCAAAGAGCAAATAAGCAAAAAGTTTTTGCGAAAAGCCCTCGATGAAATCGTTTTAAGATTTGGCCGCGATTCTGTTCTTCGCGGTAGCGCTCTCCTTGAAGAGTCAAACGTTATTAAATGTCACGCTCAAATTGGAGGTCACCGCAAATGAAGGGGCGGGGTATGAAAAAATGGTTGCCCTTTTCCTCATTAGAGGAACAGAAGCCAACCTTGCAACAAATGAAATATCAAAAAGGTAAATGTCCGAAACCACAAATCAGTGGTGACCAAGCCGAAAATATTGATACTATTTTACGTGACTACCAAAATAAATTATTACTTATTACGTACTATGATGATGGCTATGTTTTAACGCTTGAAGAAACGATTAAAAAAGTATCATGCCAAGACTGCATAATTAAGACAGAAACAAAGACAATTTCCTTTGCAAACTTAATAAATATCGAAATTATTAAAATTATTCAATAAAATCGTTCCATAAATCATTTATATTACGTAGTCATCCCCGTGACTACACCTCTAGAAGGGCTCGGTTGCCCCCAAAACAATAACATTGTTCTGAGCCCTTCTTCCTTTGTTGAAATTAACTTCATTTAAGTTTAAAATTCAAGCAAGGAAATGGGCATGGCAAACGAATTAGAGCGGGCAATGATCGCTTTGCAAAATGGTGATGTCAGGCAACTGGAAGTCATCTATAAAATAACATCAAAGGGTGTGTTCACCTTTGTGCTTCCAATCGTTAAGGCTTATGACCTAGCTGAAGACGTTATGCAAAGCGCATATGTCCGGGCTTATGAAAATATATCATCTTATAACCCCGGCACCAATCCACGAAACTGGTTATTAACGATTGCTAAAAATATCGCTTTCTCAGAAGTTAAAAAGCGAAATCGTGAAGTAAGTTATGACTTTAGTGAAGAAAATGTTGATCCAAAAGGAGTATATGATTTAGATCCAAACCTAGATACACCAACAATTGACCTGGCAAACCGGGTCTTGAACGAAAGTGAAATGAACATCGTTCTATTGTACGCCATTGGGGGCTACAAACACCGCGAAATCGCCGAATTACTCGAACTTCCTTTAGGAACTGTGACGAGCAAATACAATGCGGCGCTGAAGAAGATAAGAATCGCTTACGAGAAAGAAAATGAAAAAAAGTAAGAAAGAAATCTTAAATAATCTTCGCCGGGAAGGTAGTGTCCTCACTCCCGATGTTTTAAACAACATTTATAAAACAATTGGGGTTGAACCCACCGTCATAAGTGCAAAAGAAAAAGTTATTGAAAAACGCCTTCAAGCCGAGGCCGATGTTTTTGTTCCCCAAGATAAAGCTCCGGTTCTCACTACCGAGTCACGCAAACCGCGTCTCTCTCTAGGGGCGTTGTTCCAAAGGCCACGTTTTGTGTCTTTGTTTGCAACTGCGATGGTCGCCATTATTTTATCAGTGACAGTGATAAGCCTTGGTGTAAACGGCTTCTTTACGACCGATCCAACTGACACAACTAGTAACACCGATATGATTTCGATTCCACAACCAATTAAAAACGATCAGCAAGTATTTAGTGTAGGTGCTTTAACCTCTAATGTCCTTTTCGACTATGTCGAAGAGGCACCGATAGAAGGTGCAATCAAAGCTATGGCTGATCCGGTCATTTCAGATGGTGATATTATCATTCCACAAATATCTCCATATTTAGAAATGGCCGAACAACTATTATCCTCAGAAGGACAAATTGAAGTTGTTAGCGAGGCGTCCGAACGTGAAGGATACGATTACAAAGACACCTTCAGTGCTTACGACATGCTTGGTGTTCATCTTGATTACATCATTTATTACAATATTGACCAAATCGATGAAAATGATACCGAATCGACTTATCGTTTTACCGGTATTATTTCCTATGGCGAAAGTAGCGATGAATATGCGATTGAAGGTCGCCGAGAAATTGAAACTGGCAAAGCCAAAATTACAATGTTAATTCACTATGACGAAAATAATTATGTTCGTTCTGAATATATTACTGAAGAAGACGAAACCAAATACCGCTTCCGTATTTATGAAGATAGCGCATTAGTAAGTTCTAGCACATTAAAACTCGAAGAAGACGAAAACGGGATTAACCTCAATTTCGCCTTTGACGAAGGAAAAGATACTTATCGTTATAAAATTCAATATAGCGAGGATAACCCAAGCATCATTGTCGTTGATTACAATGTAAAACTGCAAAGCGAAACTCCGCGTCTAGGACAAATCGAAATCGAAATCGTCGAAAACGCAATCACAGGCGCGCCTGAATACTTAATCACGATTACCCCTAAAGGTGGTGCCAGCGAGGAAAGACAAGAAAATCGCGGCCACGCTCATGGCCAAGGTAGCGAGGGCAATTCCGGCAACGGAAATAAATAAAAAATAAAAAACTCACGATTATGTCGTGAGTTTTCCTTAATCAGTACCGTCTAGAAAGCCCAGTTTCCATCCTTAAAAATGGGAACTTTTTTACCGTCTCTAGTTGTAGCAATAATTGATAAGTCAGCACTGCCAATCATAAAGTCAACATGAATCATCGAGTCGTTGATGCCCATCTTCGTTAATTCTTCTTTGGTATATTTACCATAATCTTGAACAGTGTTTGTAAAGCCCATGCCCATGGCAAAGTGACATGAAGCATTCTCATCATATAAGGTATTCCAGAAGAGAATTCCAGAATTACGAATCGGTGAGTCGAAAGGAACCAAGGCGACTTCACCAAGATAACCAGCGAATTCATCCATTGAGATCATTTGTTTTAACAAGGCTTCGTTTTTCTCGGCGTGGACTTCCACTGCTTTTCCATCTTTAAATACGATATGAAAGTTTTCAATCAGCTCGCCCTGATATGACAAAGGTGCGGTCGAATAGACGATGCCTTCAGCTTGACCTCTTTCGGGGGTTGTGAAGCACTCTTCGGTGGGAATGTTGGGGTTAAAGAAGACGTCTGACCCAAGGGTTCGATCTCCACCGCCAAGCCAATTGACGTTCGGAAGCATGCCAATTTTAATGTCCGTACCATTCTTGCTCTTATAATGAAGAGAAGCAA
>JAEWUY010000134.1 GCA_023396795.1 Bacillota bacterium
TTCATACCCGGTGGGTCGAGGGTTCAAATCCCCCCGCAGCTACCATTTTCGGACCAATAGCTCAACGGTTAGAGCTCCCCGCTCATAACGGGTAGGTTCTAGGTTCGAATCCTAGTTGGTCCACCAACCCGGAGGCTTACCCAAGCGGCTGAAGGGGTCGGTCTTGAAAACCGATAGAGGATGCAAGTCCTGCTAGGGTTCAAATCCCTAAGCCTCCGCCATTAGAACACAAAGTCATATCATTGGGTATGGCTTTTTTGTTTACTTTTCTTGATATTTAAATTGATTTAAAAACGTAACACATTGACAATCATCAATGTATAGTATTATGATTTTGCTATGTGTATATTAAGCAACAAACAATTCATTAAACAAACTAAAATATTAGGTGATGCAACAAGACTAGCAATTTTGCAAATGTTAGCCCGTAAAGGTAGTTTGTGCGCGTGCAAAATTCTTGAAGAACTTCATATTTCGCAAGGTACTTTGTCTCACCATATGAAAATATTAACTTCTTCTAAACTCGTTTCTTGTCGCAAGGACGGAAAGTGGCGGCATTATTGTTTATTGCCGGCAACACTTTGCCAGATGTCTTTGTTTATTCGTGACATTTGCACCTCGCCTAAGGCGTGTGAAACTTCAGCTTGTAGCTGTGATCAAAATAGTAAAAAATGAGCAGAAAGAAATTAATCACCTTAATTGTTTCAATTGTGGTGGCTATTTTAGTAATTACCAATCTTTTAGTTGGCTTTTTGGTTTCTTGGGAGGCAGCCAAGATACCATGGGATTTTATTAGCACTCAAATTTTGGGAATGAAATGGTTAAATAACCTAATCTGGAAAACAGTTGAATTAATTGGCGGAACACATGCTTTAGAAACATGGCAATATAAAGTTCAATCTTCGGTTCAGTTTTTTGTTTACGACATTATAAAAATTAGTATCTTGCTTTGTGTCTTGATTTTTACAATTTCTTACATCCAATCTTACTTTCCTCCTGAACGGACAAAGAAAATTTTAAGTCGCTACCACGGGATTGGCGCGAATATTATTGGTGCTTTATTAGGTACTGTCACTCCTTTTTGTAGCTGTTCCTCAATTCCCATTTTTATCGGCTTTACGCGAGCGGGATTAGCAACGGGCATAACGTTTAGTTTTTTGATTTCCAGTCCGTTGGTCGATCTTGGTTCGTTAATGCTTTTGGTCGGCTTTTTTGGTTGGCCAATTGCGATTGCTTACGTTGTGGCTGGTTTAATAATCGCGGTGATTGGCGGAACAATTATTGAAAAAACGGGATTAGGTAAGCACGTCGAAGACTTTGTCTTACAAGGCGAAAGTGTTGACATTGAAGGGCCAGAGTTAACAAGAAAAGATCGATTAGTCTACGCCCGCGATCAAATGTGGAGCACTTTTAAGAAGGTTTTACCATACATGCTTATCGGCGTGGCGATAGGGGCGGTTATTCATAATCTTATTCCTGGAGCTTGGATTGAAACCATCTTGGGATCCGAGAAGTGGTACGGCGTGCCTTTAGCAACCATTTTAGGCGTTCCAATGTACGCTGATATCTTTGGCACTTTGCCGGTTGCTGAGGCTTTATATAATAAAGGTGCCGGTCTTGGCACGGTTTTAGCTTTCATGATGAGTGTAACGGCCTTGTCACTCCCCTCATTAATCATGCTTCGTAAAGCCGTAAAGCCGAAGTTGATTATCGCCTTCTTAATTATTGTTATTCTTGGCATTATCGCCATTGGATATTTGTTTAATTTACTTGGTTATTTATTCATATAGGAGGAACAATATGAAAATTCAAGCTTTAGGTGGTTGTTGCCAAAAATCTACCGCTAATTACGAAGCCATCGTTGAAGCCGTTAAACAGTTAAACCTCAATATCGAGGTTGAACACATCACCGACTTTAATGAAATTATGAAGTTAGGTGTTATGTCGACACCTGGTCTTGTCGTTGATGGCAAAATTTTAGCGGTCGGAAGATCTTTAAATGTCAAACAAGCCAAAGAACTCATTGCCAAAGTCGCCAAAAATGAAGAAAAATGTTGCTGCGAAGATGATTGCGACTGCGGTGATGATTGTAAGTGTGATGAGGACTGTTGCAATAAATAACATTTTCTTTAAGAAAACCAACTGAGTTTTGGTAAAATATAAATACAAATATCAGGAGGTTAGCTATGCAACACCTATTAAGCGCTGGTCCACTTTTAAACGAGGAAGGTAATCTTAACGAAAGTGGATACGCTTTTTCTTTAGTTAAAAAGTATGACCGTGAACAAATCAAAGCTCCGATTTTACGAATCAAGGAATGGGATTATTACTATATCGGTAACAAGCATTGCGGAGTGGCTTTAACAATCGCCGATAACGGCTATATGTCTTTAGTTGGGGCGAGTGTTTTTAATTTCGATACCGCTAAGGATAAAACCAAAAATGTCATGGGTTTATTACCCAAAGGCAAAATTATGATGCCATCGTCTTCGGTTAGTGGCGACGTCATTTTCAATACTAAAAACTTTTCCTTTCATTTTTTACATGAGAATAACAAGCGTCATTTAGTGTGTGAAATGAAAAATTTTGATGGCGATAAGCCTTTTCGTTGCGACATTTATCTAGAAGAAACCCTGAGCGATTCAATGGTTATTGCTACTCCTTTTGATAAGCCAAAACACTTTTATTACAATCAAAAAATCAATTTACTGAAAGCTAATGGCTACGCTAAGGTTGGTGAGGAAACCTACGATCTTTCTAATGATACATGGGGCGTTTTAGATTGGGGAAGAGGAGTGTGGACGTATAAAAACACTTGGTATTGGTCATCAATGAGTGGCGTCTACAAAGGTAAGAAAATTGG